>JBHHXS010000105.1:0-10814 GCA_046757145.1 Phycisphaerae bacterium
GGCGCCACCGATCCAAGCCCTACCTAACAGCACACGCGGGATTCACACACCGGTCGCCCGTGCTCCCGGATCGGGAAGGTGGCGCGCAGTCGCACACGGTCGTTTTGCTCGTCTTGCGTTTATCGCGTACTTCAGCGAATATTACCCCCTGGGCCGAGGCGCGGCCCGGTGTCTGCGTTCGTGATGCCCCTGTGAAGGAAGTCACTGATGAGACTCGCCCGACGTGTGCAGGACCTTGCGGAATCAGCGACGTTGGCGGTGACGGCAGCGGCGGCACAAATGCGTGCCGACGGCATTGACGTCATCAGCTTAGGTGCCGGGGAGCCGGACTTCGATACGCCCGCCAATATCCAGGAAGCGGCGGCCGCAGCGCTCGCGGCGGGTAAAACCAAGTATTCCAAGCCGGCTGCAGGAACCCTCGAGGCAAGAAAGGCGGTATGCGAGAAGCTCTTACGCGACAACGAGCTTGCCTACACCCCGGAGCAGGTGATCATAACAGCGGGCGGGAAGATGGCGATCTATTTGGCAATGTGCGCGGTCTTGGATCCCGGTGACGAGGTCATCATTCCCGCGCCGTACTGGGTCAGCTATCCAGAGATTGCCAAACTCATGGGTGCTGTGCCCCTCACTGTTACGGGAAGTGTCGGCAATGATTATAAGCTGACACCCCAGGATCTATACCCGGTTCTTAGCGCGCGCACGAAGCTCTTTCTGCTGAACTCGCCGTCGAACCCGAGCGGGGTCACCTATTCCCCGGACGAGCTCCGCGCCATTGCCGGAGTTCTGCAGGAGCGCGATCTGCTGGTTCTCTCGGACGAGATCTACGAACGTCTAGTGTTCGATGGCCAAGAGTCGGTGAGCTACGCGGCGCTGGATGAGAGGGCGTACCGCCAGACGTTGACCGTCAACTCAGCCTCGAAGACTTATGCTATGACGGGGTGGCGGGTAGGGTATGCCGCGGGGCCCGTCGAGGTGATTCGAGCGATGCACAAGCTCCAATCGCAATCGACCAGCGGAGCGGTGACCTTCAATCAGGATGCGTTGATTGAAGCCCTTACGGGTGATCAGTCGCGGGTGAATGAGATGCGGCTCGCGTTCCAGCAGCAGGTCGGTTACATGTACAAGAGGCTTGTGGACATGCCGGGCGTACGCTGTCCCAGGCCAACGGGGGCCTTCTACTGTTTTCCTGATGTCGCGGGGGCGTACTCCAGGCTTCGAGTCGCGGGCTCGCTCGAGTTCGCCGACGCCCTGCTGCGCGAGGCGAGAGTGGCGGTCGTGCCGGGTAAAGCGTTCGGGCTCGACAACCACGTGCGGGTGTCGTCTGCGACGAGCATGGAGAACATCGTGGAAGGGTTGAACCGCATCGAGGCATTTCTGGGTTAGTTCGTACGCGGACGAAGAGGGCATGCACGAGGGTGTTTGGAGCTCGACATCCGGTGTTACCGGCGGTGCGGTCCCGTTCTGCGGGAAGCGGTGGATTCCGAGCTTCAAACCGGTGCCGGAGTGATGAGCGGAGCATCCGTTAATCAGCGTAGGGCACTCCGCTTCGACAGCGTCTCTGAAATCATGCCCGACGTGCGGCGCGTGATGGTTGCACCCAACACGCTGGCAAACTGGTCGCTGGCCCAGATTTGCGAGCACCTCACCTATAGCTTCGTCGGCTCGCTCGAGGGGTTTGACCTGCGCAACCATCGGATCAAGCGTTTCTTCATCAGGCGCAAGATGCTCCAGGTGGCATTGACAAAGGGGATTCCACGCGGGTGGACGGTCGACCCGAGTATCACGCCTCACGACGATGTAGTTCTCGAGGACGCCGTCGACGGGTTAGGGGCGGCGATCCAGCGCTATCTTGACTACCGTGGGCAACTCCATGCCCACCCCCTTTTCGGTCGCATGTCCCGCGGAGTCTGGGATCGGGTGCACTGCGTGCACAGTGCGCACCACCTCAGCTTCGTGACCACCCACGATACGGGCGATTCTGCGTGATGGTGGTTCGCTGGTTGATCGGTACGCGGGCCGACTGAACGGTCAGGTACCGGTCAGGGAATGGTTATCGTCACGCGCGTGCCTTGCCCGAGTTCGCTTTGCAGATTGATCTGACCGTTCATAGCTGCTACCGCGTGGCGGACGATCGAGAGGCCCAGCCCCGTCCCACGGTCGGGCCCGGAGCGGGCACGTTCCACCTGATAGAATCGTTCAAACACGCGCTCGTGGTCCTCCGGCGCGATACCGCATCCCGTATCGGCCACCTCGATGGTCGTTGCTTTATCATCGGAGCTTACCGTCACGTGTACGCGACCGCCTGCACCGTTGAACCGGATCGCATTGTCGACGAGGTTCCGGAGAATCATCCGCACGAGCTCGGGGCTCGCTTTGAACGTCACGTCCGGCGGGGGGATGGCAACTCTCCAGTGCAACTGCTTCGTGGAAAGTGCATCAGCGAATTGCACGTGAAGCTCTTCGACAATCTCCCGTGCCGAGAGCGTTGCAGTTTGAAACCGGCTTGTTCCGGATTCAAGTCTGGATAGTTCGAGCAAGTCGCCGATCATGGCCTCCATCCGGAGATTATGACGATCGAGGACGTCGATGAATTGCAGGGCGGCTTCGGTATCTTTGACCAAGTCAAGGGACTGAAGCGTGTCCAGGGCGGCGCGCATCGCGGAAAGCGGTGTGCGCAACTCATGCGAGGCGTTGGCGGCTAGATGGGCTTTTATTTGCATCACCCTGGTCAGTTCGGTCACATCCGTGAGAATGAGCATGCGTGCCGCCTGCGGGGCACCGCCTGCAGCTTCGCCCCTGCCCGGGGGAAATCGAATATCGAAGGCCCGCGCGAGAATCGACCTGGTCCCCTTTGACGTGGGAATCGTCAGCGTTGTCTGTTGATCATCAGGATCTGGTGGTTCGCCCGGGTGGTTACGAGCCTCACGCGCAGGCTCTTGGCCGCCTCGCCGACCCGCGCGGTCGGCGGAGAGCAGCATTTCCTGCAGACGGCTCTGCGGAATGCATTGCTCTACGGTGCGCCCCACCAGTGCGTCGTCGGCTGTTGCAGGCGGGATTCCGAGCATTCGTCGAGCCTCGAGGTTGATCACCGCGATCCGCCCGTTGGAATCTGCGACCACGACGCCCTCCCGAAGCTGCGAAACGAGCGAGTTGAGCGTTCGTCGCTGGCGCTCGATCGTCGTGACATGTTTCGAGATACGTTCGCGCATCTCGTTGAGAGCGTGCCCCAACAGCGCGACTTCATCCCGTCCGGACACCACCACCCGGGCCGAGAGATCTCCTCGCGACAGACTGCGTGCCGTCTCGGTGATGCGTGTGATCCGCCGGCTCCACAGCAGTGCCAGCGCCAAGGCCAGCAGGATGGCGGCGACCACCGAGGCGGAGGCCACCGTGATCATCAGTCTCTGGGTATGGGCGGCCCTTGCCGCAATGCTGCGCAGGGGCATCGCCACGCGAACCACCCCACGAGGATCGTCGGCGGGCCCGACGCGGACTGCTACGTATTTCAGGTTCTTTGCGACGGTGTGCGACCATCGTGTACTCTCGCCGGTCCCGTGAGCAAGGGCTTGGCGAATCTCCGGCCGATCGGCGTGGGACTCCATGGTCGCAGGGGCCGCCTCGGAATCGCCGACGACCTTGCCGTCCACCAGGACAAACGTGACACGGACGCCTTCCATTTCAGTCGATCCGACAGCGTCGGCGAGCGAGGCGAGCTCTGCCGCGTGAGCCTCATCGAACCGGTGGCGGGCCGCGATTTCGAGTGCAGCGGCGCGGGCGGCCAGATGACGCGACAGCTCCTTTTCATAGAAGCGGTCAAACTGCCCCAGAATCACACAGACACACGCCGCTAGAATAAGTGCCATGATGATGGCATTTATGAGGAAGAGTTTCCAGAAGTATCGTCCGAGTTTGAAGTGGGCGGTCATTGGTCGTCGGCCGAAGTCGGCGGTCGCCACCGGTAACCGGCTCCCCGAACGGTCTGCAGGCAAGGCGCCGCTTGACCGAGCTTCTTGCGTAGTGAAGCGATGTGGACGTCGACGGTGCGATCCGTCACGGCGACGTCGGGGCCCAATGCCCGGTCGATCAGCTCATCGCGCGATCTGAGGCGGCCTTGCGCGGCTACAAGCGCGCTGAGAAGACGGAACTCCGTCATGGTAAGCGCCACCTCAACCCCGTCGACCGTGACTTCGTACCGTTCCGTGTCTACTCTGACGGGACCGGACGAGAGCTGGTGATCGGCAGCAGCCCCTGCGGCGCCGTCGAGGCGTCGAAGGAGGGCTGCCACCCGTGCTACGAGAGCCTTCATGGAGAACGGCTTGATAACGTAGTCGTCCGCACCCATCGCAAACCCGACGAGTTCATCTGATTCCTCAGCCTTAGCGGTGAGCATGATGATCGGGATGAGCGCGGTGTCGGGCTTGCGCTTGAGGCGCATGATGACTTCGTCACCGGAGGTGTTTGGAAGCATGCGATCCAGAATGATAAGATCGGGAGGATCCCGCCGGATCTGCCCCAGCGCGGCGTCGCCGTCACTGCATCGCCTGCACGTGTATCCTTCACGCTCCAAGTTGAACGCGATCAATTCACGGAGGTCGGTCTGATCTTCAACCACCAGAATGGTCTTCACTTTACCCACTGTTCCACTCTAATCACGGCCTATCGCACGCATGCGGACCGTTGCCAAATGCCGCCTGCCGTCGCTCACGACCGGACGTTATTGTCTTCTGCCTCGCGGTGCCTGACAATCCGTCCGGTGGAGAGAAAGACAACGTCTTCTGCGATGTTGGTCGCGTGGTCCGCGATCCGTTCGAGGTTCTTGGCGACGGATAGGATGTCCAACCTGGCGGCCATGCCGTCGGAAGACACGGCCTGGTCCGCTACGATCTTCTTGATGGTCTGTTCGTAGAGCGCGTCGACCTTGTCATCCTCGACGAACGTCGCTCGAGCTGTATCGCTGTTCTCGGAGGCGAAGGCCTGCGTCGCGTTAAGCAGCATGCGCTGCACCAGTCCCCTCATCTCCCGGACGATCTCGAGATAAGGCCCCAGTGCGTCGGTGTGAAGATGGCTGGCACGCTCGGCGATGTTGACGGCACAATCGGCGATACGCTCAAGGTCGTTGTTTATCTTGAGGATCGCGCACAGCAAACGGAGGTCGGAGCCCACAGGCTGATACAAAGCCATCAGTCTGATAACCTCCGATTCAATCTCAACCTCTTCGTCATCCACTTCTCGGTCTCGGGCAACGACTCGCCTGGCCACTACGTGGTTCGCATCGACAGCGGACTCACAGGCCTCCTGGACGATGTCCTGGACGAGGGCGGCCATGCGTCCCATGCGGCGTCGGAGTTCTTCCAGAAGCTGGACGAAGTGAGCAGTCATTCAGTTACCCGAAGCGCCCCGTGATATAATCGTGTGTTCGCTGCCGTTGCGGGTTCGTAAACACGGCTGCGGTGCTATCGATCTCCACCAGCTCCCCCATAAGGAGGAAGGCGGTGACGTCGGAGACACGCGCCGCCTGCTGAAGGTTGTGAGTCACGAGCACAACCGTAAACCTTTTCTTCAGTTCGTCAATGAGGTTTTCGATGCGAGCAGCGGCGATCGGATCCAAGGCTGAGCACGGCTCGTCCATGAGCAGCACCTCAGGTTGGAGCGCGATTGCCCGTGCAATGCAGAGCCGCTGCTGTTGGCCGCCGGAGAGCGCCATTGCGTCTTCATGGAGTTTGTCCTTCACCTCGTCCCACAGGGCAGCCTGCCGGAGAGAGCGCTCGACGAGTTCGTCCATTTCCCCGCGATAGCCGTTGATAGCTGCACCCCAAGCTACGTTGTTGTAGATCGATTTGGGAAACGGGTTGGGCTTCTGAAACACCATCCCGATGCGTCGGCGCAGGTCGACGGGATCGGCTTTGGGGCCGCATATATCCTCACCTCGATAGTCCATCCGCCCCGTAACGCGAACCGACGGGATGAAGTCGTTCATCCGGTTCATCGCCCGCAGAAGGGTACTCTTACCGCATCCTGACGGGCCTATGATCGCGGTCACCTGCCGACTGAGTATATCGAACGATACGTCCTTGACCGCAGCGAAGTTGCCGTAGTAGATGCTGAGGTGCCGGATTTGGATCACCGACTCCGTCGTCGAGGGTTCTGAGCTCGCGTCGCTGCGCGTTGGTTCGACGGCGCGCGGCTTGACAGGCACATGCAGGAGGCGTGCCGGAGGCGTCGAGGGCGGATTCATCGCGGCTACCATGCCTTTCTCCGCTGATACCACGTCCGAATGCCCACCGCCACCGCGTTCATTGGGAGCAGTAGACCAAGCAGGACGATGATACCTGCCGCAGCGAGTTCCTGGAAAACGTAGCCCGGTTCGTCGCACCAGTTAAAGATCTGAATGGGCATTGCCGTGAAGTCATCCAGGGGTCCGCTCGGCGCGGCCGTGATGAAAGTCAGCGCACCTATCATGATTAGTGGCGCTGCTTCCCCCAGGGCCCTGGACAAGGCGAGAATCACACCAGTCAGCATGCCCGGTAATGCCGCCGGCAGTACATGCGACCGTACGGTCTGCCAGCGTGTAGCTCCCAGCGCAGAAGCCGCCTGCCGCAAGGAGTTCGGGACGGCTGCAAGAGCCTCGCGGCTGGATATGATGACCACGGGCAGAATCAACAGGGAGAGCGTCAAGGCACCGGCGAGGACGCTTCGCTGTAGGTCCATCGCACGGACGAAGGTAGCGAGGCCTAGAATGCCGTATACGATGGACGGCACGCCGGCCAGGTTGGCGATATTGATTTCGATGAACCGTGTGAGGCGTGTTCGCTTGGCGTATTCATGTAGATAGACCGCCGCAGCCATCCCTATTGGAACGGAAGACGCACCCGTAAGTGCGATCAACCACACGGTTCCGAGCAGGGCACTCTTGACGCCCGCTCGTTCTGGATTGAGTCGGGATGGAAACCGATTCAAGAAATCCCACGACAATCGATGCCATCCATCTTGAGCAATCGCCACCAGCAGAACGCCCAAGACGGCGACGCCTATCAGCGTCGTGAACATGCAGGCGATGGAAAACGCTCGTCCCAGCAGCCGTCGCTGCGCCAGCCGCGGCGCGTAGGGCGCTTGGCTGCCGCTCATTCCTGCACCTCCCGGAACCCACTAAGCACGCGATGGGCGGCAACGTTGAACGCCAGCGTCATGGCGAACAGAAGAGCGCCGACTGCGAAGATGGTCTGATACTCGATCGTGCCATGCGGCGTGTCACCCAGGCTGACCTGAACGATGTAGCTCGTCATGGTTTGAACGCTCTGCGTCGGGTCCAGCGTCAGTTTCGGGGTTGCCCCCGCCGCCAACGTCACGGCCATGGTCTCGCCGATGGCCCGGGCAAACGCGAGAAGTACGCCGGCGACAACGCCCGACATCGCTGCCGGCAGTACCACCCGGGTCGAGACCTCGAGCCGTGTGGCGGAAAGGGCGTAAGCCCCCTCGCGAAGAGAACGCGGGACCGCGCTGAAAGCGTCGTCACATAGGGAGGCCACCGTCGGAATGATCATCACTCCTACCACGATTGCTGCGCTGGCTGCGTTGAAGATCTGCACGTCCGGCAACAGGGGCTTGAGGATGTGCGGAGTAATGAACGTGAGCGCGAAGTAGCCGTACACGACTGTCGGAATCCCGGCCAGGACCTCCAGAATGGGCTTCACCACCGCGCGAACAGCAGGGTGGGCGTATTCACTCAAGTAGATGCCCGATGCCAGGCCGACCGGAACCGCTAGAAGCAGCGCTCCGCCGGCAACCAGGAGCGTGCCACAGACCAGCGGAAGGATTCCATAACTGCGCGGCTCGAGCAACGGTGCCCAGCGCGTACCGAAGAGGAAGGACAATGGGGAGATCCGCTCAAAGAAGCGGCATGATTCCAACGCCAGGATCCCTATGATCGCCGCTGTGGTGATGATCGAGATCAATGCGCACGCAAGGACCGCACCGTGGATCGCTCGTTCTTCGATTCGCGGCCATACTCGCGTCATATTGCTGTGGCATCCACTGTGTGGCTGTCCGGTTTCCTGCGACGTTCCGTGGGGCGCCCTCCCGTTGGCAGTGCGTTGCGGCGAGCCCTTCCTCCCCAGCAAGCTACGACGGTACGCCCCGCTGTGCTAAGCCCTAATCACCCCGATACACGTCCACTAATGACATCGAACTCCCGGCACGCGCCATTGCCGAACCCGTCTTCCGGCTTTGCAGGCGTTGTCTTCCCAGCTCGTACAGTTCGTTCGACAGGGCGACGTAGTTGACACGTGGGTGCTCCACTATGCGCCGAGCGTTGTTGAGGAAGAAGTCCAGAAACGCCTTTACTTCAAGACGCGTGTAGGCTTCAGCGTTGACATAAAGGAAGAGAGGCCGCGAAAGCGGGGTATAGGTTCCCGCGCGGATCGCATCGAGGCTTGGGTTGATCGGGCTGGCGTCTCCGTTGTCGATTCCGATCGCGCGGAGCTTGTCGCGGTTCGCTTCATAATATGAATACCCGAAGTACCCGAGCCCCCCCGCGTCTCCGGCGATGCCGCGCACGAGCACATTGTCACTCTCGCTCGCGGCGTAGTCGCTGCGCGACGCCTTTTCCTTGCCGCAGATAGCCTTGGTGAAGTAGTCGAACGTTCCACTGTCGGTTCCGGGACCGTAGAGCCGCAAGCGAAGATCTGGAAACCCCTTGCGGATTTGGCTCCAATTCGTGATCCCGCTACCCGGCTCCCAGATTCGCTTCAGTTCCCCCACGGTCAGGTGGTCGCAGAACGTGTTTGAGGGATGGACCATCACGGCTATGCCGTCGATGCCAATTGGAACCTCGATGAACTCGACGCCCAGCTTCTTGGCACGCTCGAGTTCCTGCCCCTTGATCGGCCTGGAAGCACCACTGATGTCGGTCCGCAGGTCGGGCCTCTCGTCGAGGAATTTATTGAAACCACCCCCTGTGCCTGATATGCCGACAGTGACGCGGACGCGCGGATGGTGTTCCATGAACATCTCCGCCGCCGCCATAGTGATCGGCGCGACCGTGCTCGAGCCATCGAGTTTGACAGTACCCGATAGTGTGTCCTGCCCCGCCGCTGGAGCTGTGATGAATACGACGGCTGCCAATGCTGCGGGCGAACCCGTACGATTGGCGCGCGCTGAGTGTGGGTGATGCATGATCCTCCTCTCTGTTATTCTCGGCGTTTCCGGTGCGACCGGCACGGATGGGGGCGGTTCACGCAACCGGAGAGCTCTATTCCAGTCCAAAAGCATTATCGACTATCGACCCGACGACCAACGTGCTCACCTCAACGGCTGTGCTCTTCATGCCGCGCGCGACGATTTCGCCGACCTGCTCGCTAGCGCACCCGAGCAGTTGGAAGGCGGAACCGCAGAATAGGACACCGACTATGCGAAGAAGACGTTGGCACATCATTGACTCCCATGCAGACTTCAATCATTGACCTCCTGCAAAGCGATATATGAGGATGTACCGCTAGCGATCCCATCAAAACGCGACCTGGAATCTCCACATGAACGCGCTGACGTCTCCGCCGTTGGAAGGACCAGCCAGCACGTAATTCCACATCGTCCGCACATTCGGATTCAGGTACCAGTTCAAACCCAAGGTCAGGTCTATAAGACGACCGCCATGCACTCCCGCATCGCTGAGATTGAGGTGTGAAACCCGGGCCGCGAGCTCCCACGCCCCCGGTCCGCCGTCCTTCCCGAAGTTTCGAATCGGCCTGACCCGATCGAACACCCCGCGGGAGGTCTTGTAGGGGCGATGCTCGCCCGTTAGAAAGTAACTTGCCTGTATGGAGGCCGCTGAAAAAGTCGGATCCCCGATCCACGGGCTTCGCCCCTCGATGAAGCTGTAAACGTACTCGCCCTGCAGCGAGAAGGGGCCGTAGACGAGAGCGGCCTCAGCTCCGATGAAGTCCCCGTACTCTGCTGCGAAGGTTCCGGTATCGACGACCCGCGGCGCCAGGTGTGCTTCGGGACGTGCCCGGAAACGAACTGTGTCGTTCTCGTAATTCCGGTGGGCGTACGCCACTCCTAGGTGCAAGAGCTTCTTGCCTTCATCCTGGTACCACGGCAGGCCGGTCAGGCGAGCGGTCACGTCGTAGGCTCGGCCCCCGCTCCCGTCACCGAAGTCATCCGTCTGGCGGAAAACGCCTCCTGCCCAGGTCATTCGCTTGTGCAGGAGTGTGTCGAAGAACATGACCCCGACGTTGCGCGCCGGAGCGAAAGTGTTCACCAGGCTCCGCTCCATGAAAGTGATGTAGTTGCTGCTGGTGAGTTCTTCGAGACTGAACGGCTCCTTGAATTGGCCGACGCGCACGTTGCCGACGTATGGGAGGTTCTTTAGCCCGATGTAAACGTCCTTGAAGTCGGCGTCGCCGCCCGCGAAGTCGTATTGAGTCTTGAACTCGATGTTATCGTAGATCGTGCCGGAGAAGTACAATCTCGCGCGGCGGAACTCCGTGCCGTCGTCGAAGTCCTCGCCGGCGCGGCGCTCGATATCGCCGTCCTCAGCGAAATAAGCATAGTCGTTCTGAATGCGCCCGCCGATGCTCAGCTTGATGACGCCGTCGTTGGAGTCGAATCGGAGGCCGTCACGCCAGTAGGGCCTAAGGGTACTACTCTCAACCCATTCCTTTATCTTGGTCCACTCTTGGGAGTCTGCAGCCGGAGGACTCTGCTCCTTTATCTGTTGAACACTTTGTTCCAATCGGTCGACGCGTGCTTGCGTTTCACGATCTGCCTTCGCCTCTTCCAGCCGGGAGAGCGGATAAACCAGGGCCAGCTTGCCACCG
>JBHHXS010000106.1:0-10659 GCA_046757145.1 Phycisphaerae bacterium
AATCGTGAACGCGGAAATCCCCACGCCGCTCAGACTCGGGCACATCGTTGGAGAAGTCGATGTAGCCGTTGCCCGAGTGACACTTACGGCACGCGGCGCGGTTCGGCAAGGACCAATCATAATGCACGAATGCCTCGGCCTCCTCGTCGGCGTGTCCGGCTTGCAGCCACTCGCCGTACTCCTCATGGCACTCGCCGCACAGGTCTATGTTCCGTCTGGTTGTTCGCAGATAGGGTAAGTCGGCGTAGTAGGGCGGGTCGGTCGCCTCAAACGTCTCGTGTGGATCATGGCACGTGCCGCAACGTATGTTCCCGCCGTCCAGGTGCAACGCCAGCTCGCTGCCAGGCGCCGGACCAGGTACGTCGACACTGCTCGCGGGCACACCCCAGGGGTGCGAGCTGGCTCGATCACTACCCTCGATCGGCATGCCCATCGCTACCCCCGCTGCCGTGTGGCACGACAAGCACAGGTTCTCTTGTCCCGCAGCGGTGAGCATGCCTGAGGGGAGCCCGTGCATCGAGTGACAGCGCCCGCAACGATTCGGCATGTCGATAATGTGGGGCGGAGCAAGGCTGGGGTGTGAGGCCGACGCTCCCGCATCTGCAAGGAACTCATCCACCACGATGGGACCGTACGTCTCCACCGCGATCAGAAGATCGGCCGAATCGACGCTGCCGTCCTGATTCAGGTCAAACCCGCCGGAGAAACCGGGTATCTCAGCGGACCTGTCGACATGACTCGAACCGCTGGACTTAAGCGACCTCTTGCGCGACTTCTTCTCGCCCGGCCACAGGTCAGCGTCGCTCAACGCGTTGATGGGCTGCCCCCCGTCACGCGCACCCCCACTAGTGCAGCTCAGATCAAACACCTCGACTGTGGCGTTGTAGGTACTTGCAACGTATAGCTTCCCGCCGGAGATCAGAACCCCGCTGGGCACACGCAGCTCGCCCGGATTAGCACCGTAACCGATCGGGGGATTGGGCAGGTGTAGGTCCACGCCCATTGAGTCGAACACCCGCACCGTCCCCATCAGGGCATCTGACAAATACATATTGCTGCAGGAGTCAACAGCCACGCCTGCCGTACGCGCAACCCACGCCACCGAATCCATACCCACGTAGCTTGTGCGGTATCCGAATCTGCGCACGAACATCCCAGCGGTGTCGAACACGTGTCCGCGGAAGTTGTCCGTATCCGCGACTATCACCAAGTCCAATGCCGTATCAAGCGCCAAAGCCTGCGGGGTCATTAGCTCCGCCGTACCAAACCCCGAGATTCCCCACGCCCGGGCGAGTGACCACCCGGTGACAACATCATCGGCGAACACCAGGATTTGCCCCTCGGCACTGTCTACAACGTAGAGCTCACCTGTAATGGAATGCACGGCCAGCCCGTTCGGCGCCACCAGCGTCGCAGGCGCCGGATCGAGCACCTCCTGGAGCACGAACGAGGCGTCGTAACGCCCCACGTGCCCGTCGGCTCGCGAGATGAACACGTCGCCCAAAGGGTGGACCGCTATCCCAATAGGCTTTTCCGGGATTGGATAGGTGTTCACCGCTGCACCTGCAGCGTCCAGCTCGACGACCTGTGCTGCAGGCTGGTCGGTGACATATAGTCCGCCGCCCGCGGTAGCGGCCAAACGGGCCGGGTGGCTCAATCCGTCCGTGTAGGTAGTGCTGTACGTGAGATTTGAACTCTGGCCGACTACAGCTGCTGCGATGCCGATTAAGTGGGGAATCAACATGTCATCTCCTCCGCATTCCCGTTGTGGCGAATAGAACGCCGCCCCTACTCCGGGCGCCTGGGCGCTGTATGGACGGGCGCGCGCCCACCAGAGTGCGCAACAGCAATATGGGTGCCACTGGTTATCGTACCACCGGGCATCGCGGCCGTCTGTGCTGAAAGCCGCCTTGGAGGCGATAAAAAGCAGGGATTCGGCCTGGTCTCCGACCGTCGTCACTAATCTCGCCAGTGCCAAAGGTGTCTACTGCGTAAGAAGAAAGTGTGGCAGATTCCCATTCTCGGTGCGGCAGCTTCAGACTGAGTCGGTCGTAGGCACTACCCAGAAGTGGGAATCGCGATTCTCGGATTTGAGATGTTATTTGTATGAATTGGAAAAATACCCTTGTAGTTTCTGAAAATCCCTCATATCAACAACGTGATCGCCGCTGAGATCTGCGGCGTCGCAGCCGGCCATCACCGGCACTCCCGGCCCACTCGTGCAAGTGTACAGAGCTGCATAGTCGCCGAGATCCACCACACCGTCAGCAGTGATGTCGCCGGGTATGGAGTAGAGCCTGAGGACCGGCTTTGTATCCGGTTCCGTATCGAGGGCGTCTATAAACACCTGATTGAGGGCGTACGGAGTCTCGGGATCAATCTGAAAGCGGAAGGCCGCCTTCATCGCGCCGCCTGCGCCAAGCGCTGCATTGACTATCGAAGAGACGCTCACCGAGTGCTCGGTTGGAGGCTGATACGGCGGGACAGTAATAGAGTGCACGAAGATCGGCGGCCCGCCAGAAAAGCCCACGTAATAGTCGCTCGCGTCTTCGACCAAATCAGCATCGTACGCATAGATATGTACGTCGACATTCGGACGTGGATACGCCGGAGCGCCACGCATAGTAAAGTCGAGCGTTGCAAAAACGGGCGGGGTGTAACTCACCGCTGTCAAGTTGTACTCCCAGACCACGCGATCCTCGAGCGTGGTCAACGGGTTACCCGTGCTCAGCGTGATCGCGCCCTCGAAGCTCGACTGATTGAAGGACCAATCCACCTCGTCCGGCAGCCCGTCCAGGATGCCGTCGACAGCCCGATCACGCAGCGTGCCGTCCGCGCTTGGGTACACGGTTATCGCACCGTCCGAGGCCACAGCTCCCAGCAACCACGCAACAGCCGCTATACGACAGACAAACGCCTCCCAGCTAGTTGATCGTTCGCGTGTCATTCCGTCCTCCCCGCGCGACAGAACGCCGGTGACTATTCTTCTCCACGTTCCGTGCCGGAGGCAAGCAAATATGCCGCGCCTTCCTCACACCCGGGCCTCTAGGTCCGTTGACTCATGGGCACGATGAACTTGCATGCCGCGTCCGCGTTGCTTCACCGCCGTAGGTCGACACTGTGCCACGCTGCGGCGGCAGCGGAGATGATAGCTGATTATAGGGTCACGCGTGGCGGTTCTCCGTACTCGCCCCCAGCCGCTGTTCAGTAGACGGCTCCTCACAGACGCCGGTAAACCCCGCTGCCATGGTAAGCGCACAGCACCGCGCGCGCAAACGGGACGATACGACGAACTGTCCGCGCGGCTTCGGGGGCCACGCCGTACAGCGGTGCTCCGCCCGGCGTGAGGCAACCCGCCGATCTCGCCGATGCTGCGGACGGACACAAATGGTGGCTCATGCCCGCAGACCCTGTCGACCGTGCAATTCGCGAAGGCGCGCAGGCTATCGGTCCCCCTTCGCAGCGGTCCCCACGTGCAGCGCGCTGCCGGCCGACACCACCTGAGCCTGTCACGCTCGAGATATCGTACATCTGCATCGGGCAGCCGGCAGTAACCCAGGGCTGTCCACTGTTAATTCGATGCAGCACATCGGCCCAGGGAGCGATCGCTCGGCGCGAGTGTCCGAGTTCAACAAGCGCCGGGTAGCTGCAAATCGTGGAGGGGAATCGTGGCCGCATCCGCAGTTCCATGCACCAGACACTACTATGGACCGCTTGCAGCGGCCGGCGCGATGGCTTGGCTGGCGCCGGCTGCCGCAACAATGGCACAACAACAGACAAGCCGCTCACTCTCTGAGCTGCTCCGTTATGGGCCCGGGACAACCAACCATCCCGTGCACGTTAGACCTACGGAAGCGATCAGCATCCCTGAAGGCTGGCCGGTTGACAGGGATGGTTCGATCACCTGTCTCACCTGCCACCCGACCCTACCATCGTTGGCAGGTACCGACAGGGTGCTCCTCCGTGACTTCGACGGCAGTACCGACGGGGGTATGGTCGATCACGTCCGGTTCTGTATGAAGTGTCACGGTGATGGAGAGGGGCGTACACCGCGCGCCATTCACTGGCGCGCCATGCCCGCAGCACACATCAAGATGCCCCCCCCGGGCGACGAGAGACGCGGTAGACTTGATTCCAGCTCGCGCTGGTGCTTGGAATGCCACGACGGAGTGACCGCGAGAGAATCGCGAACAACGCTGGGGGCGAGCATCATCAGTGGCGCGTGGGATGCGGGCCGCTCGCATCCCGTAGGTGTGCCTTATCCGGCGGCACTGAGTGACCACAACTACAGAGACAACGATAGCGGATACGTGCCCCGACAGATGCTCCCGCCGCAGGTTCAACTACCTGGCGGGAGCGTAAGCTGCGTCTCCTGTCACAATCTGTACGCCGGCGGACGCTATCTGCTAACGGTACCGATAGAAGAGTCAGCTCTATGCTTCACGTGTCACAGCATGAAATGAAGTACAAGCACTCATGAGACGACGCCGGTGTGGGCAGTGGAGCGGTGGGTTGGGCAACGGTCGACACGCGACGAGTGTGGACGATCATCCAGCAGAGGTATGTTGCCAGACGCGCGCAGACGTAATGAATGGCGCAACGCCCGGCCTGAACTCAGGCGTCATGCTAGTTGAATCGGTCCGTTTTAAGGGCGCTGAACGCGTCGTCGAGTCCCGCATTGATGATGCCCCGTATAGTCGTCTCAATGCCGTTGATCAACTCGTTGCGTACGCCAGGACAGCCCCCAAGTAGAGCTGGTAGGAGCAGGCACAACACAGCGGTCTCTACACGTCTCCGCGCTCGTTTTCCGAGCGTTGCACGTGGTCTCACTTGGAATCACTCCGGATTAGACGCATCACGTCCCATTTTTACAGAACCTTCGCATCAGCATGGCACCAGTGGCAAACTGCGTGCCCTGCGCCCACCAAAACGCACGCGTGTCCGTGCTTTGTCAGGCTCAGCGGCACGTAACTTGCACGCATCAAGCGCCACGGCCCCTCGGACATCTGCGTGTCGGGCGAGTCTGGCCATCAGCGCTCGGTTGCGTGGGATTGTAACGGATTATCGGTGAATGTGAAACGACACAATCGATCTTATACAGCCCACCGCGCTGCGAACGGTGCGCAGGCACAATCGACCTATCAATCGAGCCGTCTGGACGAGGATTCGTTTTCGGCCCCTGAAGGGGCGTGCGCCCGGCCTACAGGCAGCACGCAGTCGCGGAAGGGTGCTCCAGCACTGGCCGGGACCAAGCGTCCGACCCTGTTGATCCCCCTGGCGATCTTCTGCGTTTTGGCAGTCATGTTCATTGCCTGGGAGGTGGTGTTCCGGCGGCTGCTTCCCACATACTCGATAGGTTGGCATCACGCGTTCCTGACACTCTGGACGGGTGTCCTGACAGCGGTGGTATGCACCGGCGTGTATGCAGTGATGTACCGCCAGCAGCAGCGTTTATCGAAGACGGCGGACGAGCTGACGCACCTCCTCGCATCATACAAGGCGAATTCCGACGCCCCTCTACGCTTTGAGAATCCGCACCTAGTGCATTGTCGCGATGTTCTTGCCTGCACTGACGAGACTTGCCCCATGTATTCCTCGCCACACCGGCGCTGCTGGCAGGTCAAGGCGCTGAGCTCCGGCAAGCGGGATGACACGTCTGACGAGCTGACGATCGAGCAATGTCACGGGTGTGAAGTCTACCGCCGCTCATGCCCGGACAAGCTGACGGAATTGGGCGAGGCCTTCAATAACCTCATGTTTCTGCTGGAGGAGGAAGCCGACCAGGTAGGGCGTATGCGCTCGCAGCTGGTCGAGAAGGAGAAGATGGTGGCGATAGGGCAGATGGCGGCCGGAATCGCACATGAAGTCTGCAACCCTTTGTCAAGCATTTCATCAATAGTCCAGATGCTCAAGAGAACGCGCTCGAGCACTCCCGTCACCAAGCAGCTCGAGCTGATTGAAACACATATTCAACGAATCTCGACGACGGTGCGTCAACTTGTGAGCATGGCTCGCCCCCGTGCCGAGCGGTGGGAGCTGGTCGACGTGGGGGAGACCGCGGCCAATGCCATACAACTGATCCAGTTTGATCGGCGCGCCCGTGACGTTGAGATCGATTTCGAACCCCCGAAATCTCTACCTCTGACCTATGCCCTGCAGGATCAGTTGCAGCAAGTATTCATCAACCTGGCGTTAAATGCGCTTGACGCCATGCCCAACGGCGGCAAGCTCACCGTAAACGTGTGCGAGCAGCGCGGGCAGATCGTCATTACCGTTCGTGATACGGGATGCGGGATCCCCCCCGGCACCGGCCGCCGCATCTTCGAGCCCTTCTACACGACAAAGGAGCCCGGGCAGGGTACGGGGTTGGGATTGGCCGTCAGCTACAATGTCATTCAGAAACTTGCAGGAACCATTGACTTCGCTTCGCACAACGGGGCGGGCACCACCTTCCTGGTGCGCTTCCCGGTGAAGACCGAAGCACCGGACGCGTAAGATGGCCCAATATACGATATTACTTGCCGACGATGAAGACACGCTACGAACCAACCTTGCGAAGGTGCTGGAGGATGAGGGGTTTGACGTCATCGCCTGCGCCGACGGGACAGAGGCACTGCGAGCACTGAAGGCCGGCGCCGTCGATGCAGTCGTGACCGACTTGCGCATGCCCGGGATCTGCGGCATGGAGCTGATCGACCATGCCAACAAACTGAGCCCCGACGCCAGCATCATCGTGATCACCGCGTTCGGGGAGGTTGAGACAGCGGTGGAGGCGATGAAGAAGGGGGCCCGCGACTACCTGTGCAAGCCGCTCATATTCGACGAATTGATCTTCAAGCTCAAACAGCTTCTGGCCCACTCGGATTTGGCCAAACAGAACAAGATCCTGCGCGAGCAGATCAAGCAACGTGATGCCTACGAAGAGATAGTGGCGCGTTCGCCCGCGATGAAGGCTATCGTCGACACCATCTCGCGTATTGCCAACACCACCAGCAACGTCCTCATCTACGGTGAAAGCGGCACGGGAAAGGAGGTACTCGCCCGGACATTGCACTACAGCGGCGTAACGCGCGACAAACCGTTCATGGCGGTCAATTGCGGAGCTCTCGTGGACACGTTGGTGGAGAGCGAGTTGTTCGGCTATCGCCGCGGGGCTTTCACCGGGGCTGACACCGACCGCACCGGCTACTTCGAAGCCGCCGACGGCGGCACCCTTTTTCTCGACGAGATCGGCAATTTGCCCATGGCCAGCCAGGCGGTTCTCCTCAGAGCGATCGAGGAACGGGCGATCACGCGAGTGGGAGACAACCGCGCGCGCAAGGTCAACATCCGTATCGTGGCGGCAACGAACCGCGACCTGGAGCGGGCCATCGAAGCGAACGAGTTCCGCGAGGACCTGTATTACCGCCTGAACGTCATCCGCATTACGGTGCCCCCGCTGCGCGAACGGCCGGAGGACATCCCCGCACTTATCGAACACTTCATTCGTAAGTACAACCTTGTGCTGAACCGCACCTGCCCGGGATTCGGCGAAGATGCGATGCAGGTCATGTGCGCACATCGCTGGCGTGGCAACGTACGAGAGCTGGAGAACGTCGTGGAACGAGCGTTGATCTTCGCCGAGGAACGTGCCGTAGGGCTTGATGATCTGGCGATCGATATCGGCAGGGCTGAACCGATGCCCTCGCTTGCAACAAGCCTGCGTTCCGCGACACGCGAGTTTGAGAGACGCCACATCACCAAGGTGCTGGCCATGAATAACCATAACAAGGCGGCCACCGCAGAGGCGTTGGAGATCGGGTTGTCGAGCCTCTATCGCAAGCTCGAGGAGCTCGGTATATCCAAATCGCCCAGCGAGTCCGCCGCTTCCATGTGATGATGTTGCTTGACCGACAGTACGTTTCCCGGATCATAGGTAAATCGAGGATTGGTCGATGAGAAAGACGCTCTTCGCGGTGTACGCGGTCTGCGTGGGCACAGCGCTGCTGCAAGGCGCCCGCGCGCAAGTGCCCGGGCACGGACTCCACCCTCCAATGCCCGACCAACACTACCGCTTTTACGCCCGAATCGAGCGGGCGGCGGACCCGGTTTATATAGACGTTGCTGTGAAACTCGGGTCGTCGTCGGCCGCCGCAGAGCTGACGCAAGTCGTTCCTTTGCCGGCGCCGCTCAACAGCATCAAGCTCAAGCGATACCTTCCACAGGCAACGTTGGAGCAGCGGGTGGTCCGCGACCCGGCAGAAGGGGCCCCGTCTGCCGTTCGACTTTCCGTCGAAGGGCCGACGCAATCATACAAGCGCTGGCTGATAGCGGATGACATTGAGAGGAACCGCCTGACGAGTCTGATCGGGACGTGGCGCTACATGTCCCTGGCAGACGACGAACAGCGAGATGTGGTTTTCCGACAGTTCAAGAATGAGTTCACTCGCACGCCCATGCTGACCGTGACCCGTACCGACGGAGGTGAATCTCGATCCTTGCGCGTTGACGTAGGGTCGAGACACGTAGTGGAAGACCTGGGCTGTACGATCCGCATCAAGAGCTTCTATCCCGATTTCGCCATTGACGACAAAACAAAGAAACCGATCAACAGGTCTGATCGGAGACTCAATCCTGCAGCCCTCGTTGAAGTGGAATACCGTGACAGGAAGGAAGACCGGTGGGTATTCGCCAAGTTTCCCGACTACAGCAGCAGCGCCTCGGAGAACCGCGGGCTTGCCCTCGTTTTGGACTGCCCGGCAGAGTCGCGGGGGGACTCCGCTGACTTCGTCATCGTGACCATCGCACGCTCAAGGCATGAGGTGTGGATCAGGCACAAGGGCATCGCGACGGCTGAGCCTCTCGAGCTCGGTACCACCGTAAAGGTGCCGGGTACGCAGTACGCATTCAGCATTGCGGAGTTCGTTCCAGGCGCCAAGCTTATCGAGGAGTACCGTCCGGCAGACGGCCGCGGCGGAGTCCCGGCACTTGAGATCACAACCGTTGATCAGGCCGGGGTCGCGACGGACATGTGGTTGGCGTTTGACAGGCCGCGACTTCTAGCGACGGCTTTGGGACGCATGACGATAGGGTTCACTTCGCGTCGTGCGGCTGCCAACGAGGTGAGACCATGACGGTGCAAATAGCGCCGTTCGTGGTCCTATCGGCGTTGGTGGCGAGCGTTGCGTTGCAAGCGCAGCCACAGCGAGACTATACCAAGAGCTGCTCAAGCTCCGGATGCCATGCTGGCTACGCGCGACGCGCCGTTGTGCACGGGCCGGTCACGGCGGAAACGTGTGATGCGTGTCACGAGCCTGTCGCCGGTACGAAGCACAGATTCAAACTTGTCGAGGAGGATGGCGCCTCCCTCTGCTTCTCCTGCCATGATGAATTCTCGGGCGATGTGGAGCACAAGCCCGCTGCGGATGGGGAATGCCTCTCGTGTCATGACCCGCACGCGAGCGACGCTCCCAAGCTGCTCATTGGCGATACGGTGGGCAATGTCTGCGCGGAGTGCCACGACGAGCTGACAACGGACCTGACGTTCCTGCATGGCCCCGTAGCGGCCGGCACATGCACAGCCTGCCACAATCCACACGCTACCGACCACGACACGTTGCTGACAGCCGAAGTGCCTGACCTCTGTACACGATGCCACACCGCGATACGGGCGCGCGTGAGCGAGAAGAGTTACAAGCACGCGCCGGCCAAGGAGGAATGTACCGCGTGCCACAACCCCCACGGGGCAGATAACAGGATGATGCTCAATGCCATGCCGCCCGACCTGTGCGTCGAGTGCCACGACGCAATCGAGGAGACCATGGAAGACTCAGCAGTGCAGCACGACGCGCTAACCACCGGCAAGTCATGCACCGGATGCCATCAGCCACATGCCTCTGACATCGAACACATCCTCCTCAACGACCCCATGGACCTCTGTCTTTCATGCCACGACAGACGGTTGAAGTCTGGTGACACGGAACTTGTAAACATGGCCCGCCTGCTTCGCGAGAACCCCAACCACCACGGGCCGATTATGCAGAAGGACTGCTCAGCCTGCCATCTCGTGCACGGGGGGGACAACTTTCGCATGTTAGTCGAGGAATTCCCACCCACCTTCTACGCACCCTTCGATGAGGACAGCTACGCGTTGTGCTTCAGCTGCCACGAGCCCGATCTCGTGCTGGACGCCCAGACCGATACCTTGACCGACTTCAGGAACGGCAATGACAACCTGCACTATCGACATGTCAACCGTCCTGTGAAGGGGCGTACGTGCAGGGCCTGCCACAACGTGCACGCCTCGCGCCGCGCCAAGCAGATTACCGAGACCGTACCGTTCGGCGAGTGGCAGTTGCCCCTCAACTACCGGCAGACGCCCACGGGTGGTTCGTGCCAGCCCGGATGCCACGTACCGTATCGATACGATCGAGAGAAGCCGGTCCAAAACGTGCCCAGTCCATAGCTGGATAGCTGCGCCGTCAGCGTCGGACTCAAATCCGGGTGAGGAACTCCCCGAGGTACGACTCGGGTCGGCAATCAATGAACCTGCGCGTTCCAGGGGCGCATGTCTGCAGCGGCGGCCCTCCACGCCATCTGTAGCCTTGTCGTGATTCCACATTATCAGAGCGTAGAATGCCACACATTTGGCTCTCGATTTCGGGAATGACCGCGCATATT
>JBHHXS010000107.1:0-10485 GCA_046757145.1 Phycisphaerae bacterium
TATAGTCCCCCGACCCCGCTCGCCTGGGTGGGCCTGCGTATCCGGGAGTTGCTGGATCCGATTGGGCCACTCGTTCAGGCATACACGGCGCCGGCCTACCTCTCGTACGTCGGCAGGACGTACAACGGTGACGACGACGGGATTTATCGGGGAGCGACGTACGGACGCGGCTACTAGTCACCGGCCGGATTGGTGGGATTTGATGCTCGACACGATACACGCAAACTCGGGGGGGGACCGTGGGTAGAATAGCGGACGCTCTCAAGCGCGCCGAGCAAGAGCGTCGCATGGCGGCTGAAACGTTATCGTGCGGGACCGCAGTGCGGCAGGCGAGCGTGCAGACGTCATATGCGACGGAGGCGGTCCGAACCAGTTGGCCCGCGCTGAATCCGCCCAGGGCAGGCGAGGCGGTTTGCCCTGTGGACCGCCTGTCCGACGATCTAGTTCCGTTCTTCGATCGTTCAGCTCTGGTCACGGAGCAGTACCGAGCGTTGCGTACACGGCTGCTGAGCCAGAATCCCGACTACGAGCACCGGGCGATAGCGATAACCAGTGCGGTGCCGAAGGAGGGGAAAAGCGTCACGACATTGAACCTCGGGTGCGTTCTCGCCGAGATCAGGCACTTGAAGGTGCTGGTCGTTGACGGAGATCTACGGCGTGGTTCCCTGGCGGAGATGCTCAACGAACAGAGTAAGCCTGGCCTCGCCGAGATCTTCAGCGGTGAAGCCACTTATTCAGAGGTCATCCGCGACACCGCGATCCCGAACTTGAAGTTCATACCCGCAGGGGACATCAGCGGGCGATCCGCAGCGGAGCTTTGGACCGCCGCCAGTGCCAAGCCTGTTTTTCATCATATGCGCAACGATTTCCACTACACGATCGTGGACACGCCTCCCACGACCACGGTCACCGACGTGGGGATGATAGGGCAGCTATGCACCGGCGTAATGATTGTCATTCGGCTGCATCACACTGATGAGCCTTCCGCCAAGCGTGCCGTGCGCCTCCTGCAGGTTAACAACATACCCATCACCGGCTGCGTGCTCGTCGGCCGTGACGCACCGGTGGATGGGTACGGATATGGCTACGGCTACGGGTATCACCACTATACGGACAAGCAGTACGACAACCAACCAGAGGGGCACTGAGTAGCCGGCTCTCTTACACCGCGGTGAGAGGCCGGATCGAGATTACGGTCGGGGACGCGTGTGATCGAAGGACGCATTATAGTATGTGTTGCCAGTTCGTGGGACTACGACCCGACCAGCAAACATCACTTGATGAAGGTCCTGTCGCGTTACAATGACGTAGTCTGGATAAACTACCGCGGAACACGTCGCCCCAAGCTCACAAACGGCGATTTTCGCGCCAGCGTCTCGGCGTTGACGGAGGTGATGCGTGGCATCCGTCGAGTGAGTCCCTCTATGATACAGATGACTCCCATGGTGATTCCGGGGGTTGCCCATCCGGTTCCGCGCAGTGTGCACGAATGGATGCTGGTGGCACAGATTCGCCGGGCAATACGGGCTATTGACGCTTCCTGCGCGAGACGCGTGCAGGTCTGGGCGTTTGCTCCGGATGTTGCGTTCCTCATTGGGCGGTTCAACGAAGAGTGTTTCCTTTATTACTGCGTTGACGAACACAGTCAGTTTGACGGCATCGACAGCGCCAGGATCGCGGCGGTCGAAGCTGAATTGGTCCGCCGATCCGACGTTGTAGTCGCCTCGTCCGGGCCTCTCTTTGACGCGAAGCGGAGGATGCGGGCTGATACGGTGTTGCTGCGGCACGGGGTCGACTACGATCATTTCGCAGCGGCGTTGCGCGAGGACTTGCCCTGCCCGCTGGACATCGCTGACGTACCTCGCCCCATTTTCGGGTTTTTCGGAGCGATTCACACCTGGGTTGACCTTGAGCTGATCGGCGCAGTCGCCTCGATGCGCCCCGGGTACTCCTTCGTGCTCATCGGTGAACACCTGGTGGACATATCGCCGCTATCCGGATTGCCCAACGTTGTCCCTCTTGGGCGCCGTCCGAACGCCGAGTTGCCATCGTACTGTGCGGCCTTCTGCGCAGGACTCATACCGTTCAAGCAGACGGCTATGACCCGTCACGTCAATCCCATCAAGATGAATGAGTATTTGGCAGCGGGTTTGCCGGTTGTGTCCACATCGCTGCCCGAGGCGAGACGTTGTGGTGGCCATGTCACGACCGCGGATAGTCCCGAGGCGTTTGCGGCCGCCTGCGATGCGGCGCTGCACTCAGACAACCCTGAGAGGCGCGAAGCGATCAGCAGTGTTGTGCGGTCGGAGTCCTGGCAGAGCAAGGTAGAGCGTCTTTCGTCGATCATAGAGCAGCGGGTGTTGTCGAATGAACGATCGTATTGTGCTGGTGAACCCTCCCGCAGAAGTTGTGCGGGAGTGTTATGATACACCGAACTATCCGGCGATCGGAATCGGGTACATCGCGGGATATCTTAAATCCCACGGCGTCAGTGTGGACATCATTGACGGCAAACTCGCCCGCAAAACCGTGGGTCAGACAATCGATGAGATCAACGCATTACACCCGCGCGTGCTCGGCTTGACGGCAATGACGCATATGATCGTCACGGCGTCGAGGATAGCCGAGGCGGTTAAACGCTGCCATCCAGATACAATCGTTGTGTTGGGCGGGTTTCACGGAAGCTTCCTACCCGAACGGACGCTGCGTGAGTTTCCGGCCTTTGATTACATCGTGGTCGGTGAAGGCGAGCTGGCGTTTTTGGATCTTGTCCGAGCGGTATTTGCGGGCGAGGACCCTTCAGACATTCAGGGCGTTGCCAGTCGGACGGGTACCGGCTACGGGGGCGCCGGGCGGATTCGCGTCAACGGGCGCGGCGCAGTCCCGGACCACCTGGACAAACTGGGTACGCCTGCCTGGGAGTTGTTTCCTCCTGCGGAGATGTATCCGATAATGACCCAGCGAGGTTGTCCGTTCGGCTGCAACTTCTGCAGCAGGCCGTACGGGCGAACGCTGCGCCAGCGGACGCCGGAGCATGTGGTGGTAGAGCTCCGGCGCAGCGTGGAGCGGTTCGGTTGCAGGCACGTCGATTTTTACGATGAGACGTTTACCGTCCGCCGTGACTATGTGCAAGCTTTGTGTGCCGCGATCATCGACGCCGGTCTGCATAGGCAGCTCACTTTCTGGTCATACGTGCATGCCAACACAATTGACGCACCTACCGTGCGGAGCATGAAGCGGGCGGGGTTCAGAGAAGTAGGATTCGGAGTGGAGAGCGGCAACGTCGAGATCATGCGGCGGATGCACAAAGGAGTCAAGCGGGAAGACGTGTTGCGCGTCGCGCGGATTCTTCGCGAAGTCGGCCTGAAATACGCAGCCTACTTCATTATAGGCCACCCCCACGAGACAAAGCGGACGGTGCGTGACACAATCGAGCTGGCCGCTGCCATGAATCCCGACTCCGTTGCATTCGGAATCATGACGCCATACCCGGGCACCAGCATCTGGGAGATGGCGATCCGAGGCGAGGGCGGGTACAGGATGTTGAGCGCCAACTGGGAAGACTTCAATAAACAGATCGGCTCGGCGCTCGAACTCGAGAAGCTACCGCGCAGGCAGATGGAGCGTCTGCAGCTCCAGGCATATCTCACCGTGTACTTGCGCAACGGGCGGTTTGGCGAACTGATAAAGACGGCGGCGGCCAATTACAAGCGCATCCTGTTTATTCTCCGGAAGATCGTATTCCCGAGCAACAAGGCGGCCTCGGCTTCCTGGCTTGACAGGACGTGCGAGCGGGCGGCACCGGCTGCCTGACCGACCGTCGCAGATACGCAGACGGCGCCGGGCGTGCGCCCCGCCTGGCGAGAGGCACCGGGTGGCGGCGCGGGGCCGGGCGATTGCATGTCGGGACCATCCAGACTACCATATGGTATGGTGGAACTGGAGATTTCCACGCAGTGGGAAGAATGTATGAAACGCACAGGTGCTCCTCTTATTGCGCTTGCGTCTGTGATGGTGTGTGGGTGTGGCAACGCCGTAACGATCGACTATCCTAATCGTCTCACCGGTGCGGACGGGCAGCTCTTCGTCCTCGACGATCTGAGGAAGATAGCCGCTGATGACGATCTAAGCGATGAGCAGAAGGCTGAGGCGTTGCGCGAGTTGGGCATCGAAGACGAGAAGCTGATAGCCGCGCTGCTCGAACTGCCCGAAGAAGGCTGATGTGCGATGTTTACGGGCATCATCGAATCGGTCGGCACAGTGGCCGGCACTCAGCCGGCGGCCGGGGGTCGACGACTGCGTGTAGAAGTGGGCCCAATGGCCCAGGAGTGCACCCTTGGGGCCAGCATCGCCGTTGACGGCGTCTGCCTGACGGTCGCGGCTGAGCACCACACATCACTCACGTTTGACGTCATACGCGAGACACTTGAGCGAAGCACGCTGGGGTTGAAGCGTTCGGGCGATAGAGTCAACCTGGAGCGATCGCTGCGCGTCGGTGACAGGCTCGACGGTCACTTCATGCAGGGCCACGTCGACGGGACGGCAAGTGTGGAGCGGGTGCAGTCTTCACCGCAGGAATGGGTGTTGTGGCTGCGGCCTGACGAGCAACTCGTTCCCTTCATCGTGCCCAAGGGGTCGGTTGCAGTCGACGGTGTATCGCTGACGATTGCCGAAGTGGCCGGCACCGGCTTCTCCGTCGCCCTCATCCCGACGACGCTGGAGCGGACGACGCTCTCCTCGCTTACCGTTGGTGATCGCGTCAACATCGAGACGGATATAATCGTGCGAGCGATAGTGCAACGCCTGTCTGCGATCTCCAACGCCACGCTCGGCGGTCTTTCACTCGAAACGCTTCGGGAAGCGGGGTTTGCATGACCAGCGAGGGGTTTGTAGGGAAATCAGCTAGGCCCGTCGCACGGGGCAAACCGCTCGTCGGGATAACGATGGGTGACCCGGGGGGTATCGGTGCGGAGACTATCGTCAAGGCGCTTGCGGATCAGGAAATCCGCAGTTTGGGACGCTACATCATCTACGGGGTAGAGGATCTGCTGGACCGGGCGGCGGGTCGTGCCGGTATTCCCCCTTACTGGTTTCGGGTTCCCCTGGACGAACTCGACCGGGTGGACAGTGGCGTGGTGGTGGCAGACTTCGAGGAGTTCGGAGTATATCCGTGGTCAATAGGCCGCCCCACGTCCGAGGGCGGTCGCGCGTCGCTGCGCTTCTTCGACGAAGCGATCGAGGCGGCGCGCCGGTCGACCATCAGTGCGATCGTCACGGGTCCGATTCATAAGATCAGTTGGAAGCTTGCCGGTTGCAGGTTCCCCGGGCACACCGAGAAGATCGCCGACGCGTTCGACGTGAGGCGTGTGAACATGGCGTTCGTCGGTGGCGGCCTGCGGATCGCCCTTGCCAGCGCTCACATCGGTCTGTTCCAGCTCAGGAACGTCTTCTCGCTTGGACTGGTGTTTCAGGCGATAGAGCTTCTGAACCATGCACTGGTTCACTGGTTCGGCATCGATAACCCGCGGATCGCCGTCGCCGGGCTCAACCCGCACGCCAGCGAGGAAGGTCGGTTCGGCGACGAAGAGACGCGCGTAATCGAACCGGCGATGCAGATGGCCCGTAACGTCGGAATAGACACCGACGGGCCGTTCCCACCCGACAGTTTGTTTATTCTCCGCCGCCGGTGTCGCTATGACGGGATCGTCGCAATGTACCACGACCAGGGTCTGATTCCGATCAAGATGCTGGCGTTCGACACAGCGGTGAATCTGACGCTGGGCCTGCCCGTGATTCGTACAAGCGTGGATCACGGGACTGCGTTCGACATTGCAGACACCAACGCAGCCGATCCTGGCAGTATGAAGGAGGCAATCCGCCTTGCCTGCCAACTTGGAGCCCAAGCTGCCCCGTTTGCACCGTCAGCGCCCGCGTCGGGGTACTCCTGCTCGGCTTCGACCCGCTCGAAACCCGCATGAAGCGGATACGAGGGCGTGCGACGCGCGAGGCTGCGTGCTGCGTGGCGGCCAGACGGAGTAGCCGGAGACCGCCCGATGTCCGCAGTTAGGCAACGCGAACGCGGTTCTCAATGCTGGGAAGGACCGGCGGCCGCACTGCAGACGCGCCCATCGCGGAGCGGGGGTCTTCGTTGTGGGGAGAAACAGGCTGCGCCGAGCAGGTATTGGAAAGGCAAAAACAGCCGACGACAGATGGTGCGTTGAGCACCATCTGTCGTCGGTTTTGCATGTTCTGTAGGCAGTTCTGCCCGGTTGTCCTAGAAGTTGACGCTGATATCGAAGTTCGATGCCAGCATCCGCGCCTTGGTTAACGTGATGAATGGGTTGTCCGAGATCTTCGTCACGAACAGAGTATCGGCCCCAACCATGTTAACGAGCGGCGAGCGACCCGGGGCAACGCCGTCCTCGGGAACGCGGAGCAGATGCCCGCTCCAATTGCAGATGTAGCAGCCGGGCTCCTGGATGCAGTCGAACTTGATTCGCGTGCCGGGCGCAGTCGTGTTGTCATACGTTGAGTTCGCTTGCGTAGCAGTCGTCATTCGTTTTCTCCTTGGGTGATGAAAAAGGCCATCAAACTTGGAATACGGTCTCGACGATCTGGCGCCCGATCGTCGCTAGGCTGTTGGAGCATCAGCCCCATTCTGCCTTACACAGCCAAAATATCGGAAAGGTCCGGTGGCCACTGAAGCAAAGGATATGAACTTCACAAATGCAATAATGAGTGGCGGCACGTCCGATGTCGTGCTCAGACCCGCGTAGCCGTTGTCGGCTGGCTCACACTTGGCGTCTCCGTGCCTTGCCCCCGCGGGGCCCCTACGCCGGATTTAGCGGACCTCGATGAGGACGGAGTCGGCAGGTCCGAAGAGCTCGGCTGCGTTCCCACAGTTTACTGCGATCTCGAGCATCCCTGAGCCACCCACGAGCGCGAGCGGAGTCTCTGTGGGAACGTCGCAGAACGTGGAGCGTAATGGCCCGACCGCCGTTCCATTGACGAAGACTTCCACTGATCGGTGCTTGTCAGGCCCTGCTGCCAGCTGTGCCTCCGTGATGTTGGTGATTAGAGTGCCGAACCTGTCAACGTGAAGGACGCGACCGTGGATGGCCCCGCCTGTGCTTCGGGCAAGGTGTTCCACAGCCAATAACTCGACATTGGCAGCGGGAGGCCCGAACTCGCATATTTGCACACCGCTGGCGAGGTGGGCAGCGACGGGTGCCATGATGTCGCGCCCGTGGAACGTTGCCGAGCGTTTGCGGAGGACATAGCGGGTGCTTTCAACGTAGCGCAGGGCCTCCGCGGGTAGATCTCGGTGTACGAGGGTCACCAGCCCGTTGTCGGGGGCGACGACGTAACGCCCGTCGTAACGTCCGACGAGGATGCGGCGCTCCGACCCGACGCCGGGATCGACGACGGCCAGGTGGATCGTGCCGGGCGGATACCATTGCCAGATGCGCCGGAGCACAAACGCCGCGTGAAGCACGTTCTGCGGCTCTACCTCGTGCGTTATGTCCACTAGCGTGACGCGCGGCGCGATGCTCAGCATGACTCCCTTCATCACACCGGCATAGTGATCACGCGATCCGTAATCGGTAGTAAGGGTCACGATGCGCATACCGATTCTCCCGTATCGCATGTACCGTGCGAAACCTGCAGGTGAAATGAGTAGCCCATTGCACTTCCCGTGAACCGGACGGGCGCGGATCGCCACGTCCGAAAGCCAATCTTGGTGTCCTTCGACGGGCAAGTCAACGTCGGCCGGTCGGGTAGATGCTCTGTGGTCCACGTTCGCCCGCGACACGGGCGCTGGCCCTGCTCTTCGCTCGCTCGCGGGCGGGTTTGGAATCCTCTAGACTACTTGTGTACCGGCCTGGGGTTGGCAGGATCTTTGGACGTCGGACATCCCCGTCGATGGCAAACGGCGAGCCTGGTCAACATGAGTGGAGCGCTGAGCGGAGTGCGGCTGATGAGCGCAGACGCATGGTGGAGGAGCAGGTTCGTGCGCGTGGCGTGTATGATGAGCGGGTCCTCGATGTAATGCTCAGGCTGCCGCGGGAGCATTTCTTGCCGCCCGATTGCCGCGATGCCGCCTACGAGGACCGTGCGCTACCCATCGGCGAAGGCCAGACAATCAGCCAGCCCTTCATCGTTGCGTATATGACGCAGAAGTTGATGCCTGCACCAAGCGGCAGGGTGCTGGAGATTGGGACGGGGACCGGGTACCAAACCGCCGTCCTGGCGCTCCTGTGCCAACACGTGTTTACGGTCGAGCGTATTGCCGTGCTTCAACAACGTGCTGCTGAAGCTCTCCGCATCCTCCGGATATCGAATGTTTCCATGAGCATAGGCGACGGGAGTATGGGATTGGCGGAGTCGGCGCCGTTTGATGGCATCCTTGTGACGGCGGCGGCCCCACGGGTCCCCGAATCGCTTGTGAATCAGCTCGTAGACGGTGGTCGACTCGTCGTGCCTGTCGGCGGGCTTGCGGAGCAGACGATCGTCGTCGTGGTTCGCGACGGCCCGCGCACGATTGAGACGCCGTGCTTGGGGTGCCGATTCGTCAAACTCATCGGGCAAGAGGGGTGGTCCTCGGACCGCGATTGCCGATAGCGAGAGTCGATTCCCGGAGTGGTGAGAGGAGGACCCCGTCGGTGTGTGTGTGTCGGCTTGAGCGTGTGGGGGTATTGTCTTACGCTATGATCGAGTGGGTGACGGCCGTGCTGTGCAGCACGGCGTCGGCCATGGCTGCTTGGTATCCACAATACGGAGAGGGCCCTTATGCTTGGACGATTGAGCAGGACTATCCTGACCTTGATATCTGTTTTGGCCACTGTCGGGTGCACGGCGCACAGGCCCTATGGTCAGGAAGCCCGGTTCCTCAGCAACATAAGGCAGCTCACATCCGAAGACATGGGTTTGGTTAAGGCGGGTGAAGCATATTTCTCGCCCGATGACAGCACGATTATCTTCCAGGCCGTACCTGCGGGCAAGACGCGCTACCAGATATACACGCTCGACTTGGCGACGCGTGAGCTGAGGATGGTGAGCACGGGGAAGGGCGGCTGCACCTGCGCCTTCTATCGTCCGGACGGTAAGAGGATCATATTTGCATCGAGCCACCTGGGGCCTTACGCGGACAAGACCCCTCCGGAGCGTAAGAGAGAAGGCTACAAATGGCGCTTCGATGAACATATGGACGTTTTCGAGGCTGATCCCGACGGGTCGAACATGGTGCGCCTGACGGACACACCCGGATATGACGCGGAGTGCGCCTATTCGCCCGATGCGAAACGTATAGTGTTTGTCTCGCAGCGCGACGGTGATCTTGAGCTGTATGTGATGGACTCGGATGGTGGCAATCAGCGTCGTTTCACATTCGCGGAGGGGTATGATGGTGGGCCCTTCTTCTCTCCGGACGGAAAGACGATCTTATACCGCGGGGATCGGCGTAACGACGGCCATATGAACCTGCAACTGCGAACGATAAACTCTGACGGGACCGGCGATCGGGCCATCACCGACAACCCGGTTTTCAACTGGTGTCCTTACTGGTACCCGACCGGGTCATGTCTTATCTTTACGCAGGTGGACCACGCCGCATGGTCCCGTGGCAAGCGTCCCAACTACGATTTGTTCATGACCACGCCGCAAGGCAAGAAGTTCACCCGGATCACGTACGCTCCGGCGTTCGACGGTCTACCGGCGTTCAACGACGACGGCACGCAGCTTCTGTGGACCTCGATGCGCGACGGTCTCGATGAATCGCAGATCTTCATTGCGGATTTCGCGCTTCCCGACGAGTTCAAATAAGCGTCGCCACGGGATGAGATTATCGTCAGTGTGCCCGGGTGCTGTGCGGTCGAGACGTGGTCAGCGTCCCTCGCGCCTCCTGCTACTACGGCGCTTACGGGCGAAGGGGTCCTTAGGCCGGCGTTCCAACGGCGTGCTGCAGCGAGGGCATCTTGCGCCATCACTGACAGGGATCCACTTTCCGCCGGCGATTCGATACTCGACCGGGCGAGCGACCCCGTCCTCGTCGGCATAACGAATAGTCAGCTCGAAGGCGCCGTGCTTTGGGCAGTGATATGTTCCGACGGGGAATGCCGGTCTGCGGCACGTCGGGCAGGCGCGCGGCGCGACCTGCCCCCTCGCTTTGAATGTATGACCTGATTCGCACTTCCAGTCCAGGACGACGTCCGGCAGCCCGCGCCTGAAGATCGGAGCTGGTTCCTCCTCCTCCCAGAACCGCCATATCAGGAAAAACACTACGGCAGCTAGGGCCACGCTGGCGAGGCTGATTGTCGCCGCGCGAGTGCTGCGTCGCGGCTTGACTATGCGCACCTTACGCCGTCGGGCCGAATAGCCCTCCCGTCCTCTCGCTGGAAAACGTGGCCGCATTAATCAGTCTGGACAGGCCCGGTCCACCAGTACAGGCGATCCTGTGCGAATGAATAGTGGTAGACCTGGTCGATC
>JBHHXS010000108.1:0-10445 GCA_046757145.1 Phycisphaerae bacterium
GTTATCAGGAGATGCTCGCGACGATGGGAGGCCTGGACATCGACGACCTGCTCATGCGCGTGGCTCTGACCCTTATGAATGACACCGGCCTACGCGATGACCTTGAGGACCGCTACAGATACGTGCTGATCGACGAATACCAGGATACAAACGCTGCCCAGTACACTATCGCCCGCCTCCTGACGCGGGAGAACGAAAACATCGCTGCCACAGGCGACCCCGACCAGTCCATATACGGCTGGCGCGGCGCGGACATCAGGAATATTCGGAGTTTTGAGCGCTATTACCCCCGCGCGAAAGTCGTTCGCCTGGAGCAGAACTACCGGTCAACGAAACGCATTCTCGCAGCGGCGGATAGGCTCATCGCACGCAATTCTCAGCGTAAGGAAAAGAGGCTCTGGACCAGCAACCACGAGGGCGCCCCCCTGCGCGTCATCGAGTGCGAGGACGGGGACGACGAAGCCTTGGTGATCGCCAAATCCGTAGTGACGCAGCTCAAGAGCGGGATCAGCCCGGATGACATCGCCGTATTCTACCGCATCAACTCTCTTAGCCGGGGGATAGAGGAGGCTTTCCTCCGCGCTGGAGTTCGCTACCAGGTGGCACGCGGAGTGGAGTTCTACAATCGCAAGGAGGTGAAGGACGTCCTTGCGTACCTTCGCGTGCTGATCAATCCCTCTGACGAGGTGTCGCTGCTGCGCATCATAAACACGCCCACCCGCGGTATCGGGGAGACGACGTGCGCACGACTTGTCCAGCTCGCGCGCAGCACCGGACGCGCGGCATGCGATCTGCTTACTAGTGACGTAGAGCTGGCGACCCTGGGTAGATCGCACGGCAAGGTGGAGGAGTTCCGCAATCTGCTGCGTGGATTTGCAGGCGTTATCGAGCTGCCCGCGCCGCGGGCGCTGGAGCATGTCATCAGCCACAGTGGGCTGCGGGCGTTCTACAAACCGGTGGGAGAGGCTGATGACTCACCCTGCGCGAACCTCGATGAGCTGGTCAGTGCCGCTGCAGCGTACCAGCAGGAGCATCCGGAGGCCACCATCGTCGATTGGCTCGAGCATGCGGCGCTCGTCAGCGACGTCGACTCGGTCGTCGACGATCCGGGCCGAGTGACGCTGATGACGCTGCACGCCGCCAAGGGGCTTGAGTTCCCCGTCGTATACATAATAGGCGTGGAGGAAGCACTCCTCCCGCTTTCGGGGCGCGACGGAGATGAGACCGACTGGGAGGAAGAACGGCGACTTTGTTTCGTCGGGATGACGCGTGCCAAGGAGCAGCTTACGCTCTCACATGCACGCTACCGGATGATTCGCGGCGTCACGCAGCGAACGAACCCCAGTCGGTTTCTCGACGAGCTGGCGGATGATCAGGTAGAATGGGTTCAAGGCCCAACCAAGGCGAGGGAGCCGGCATCGGCGGTGTGCCGCGGGAGGCTGCCGGATGACATCGCGGAATGGAAGGCGGGTATACTGGTACGTCACCCGCTGCGCGGGCTGGGCCGCGTGCTTTCGTTCCACCGCGGCGCGAGGCGCACACACGTTTCCGTGGAATTCAAGGATGGGTCGCGGCAATCATGGGTTCTGGAGTTCGCTCAACTGGAGCGGGTTGATTATGATGACATCGGATGACGTATCCGGTTCACGAGGGATCGAGTCATGCGGCGCGCGGTAATCATGGCTGGCGGCGCGGGTGTGAGGCTCTGGCCGCTGAGTAGGAAGAACCGCCCCAAGCAGCTTCTACGACTGTTCAGCGGTGCGAGCCTGCTGCGTCAATCGTTCGAGCGCGTCGCGGCGATGCTTGATCCCGAGCAGATCTACGTCATCACCAACCATGTTCACCTGCCTATGGTAGCCCAGGAGTTGCCCGAAGTCCCCGCCGCCAATTTGATAGGCGAACCGATTGGCAGGGATACCGCCAATGCCGTCGGGCTTTCCGCAGCGGTACTGGCACAATGCGACCCCGACGCCATCATCGGTATGTTTACAGCCGACCATATCATTACTCCCATGGATCGCTTTTGCGCCGCGGTGAATCAAGCGTATGAGACTGCCGAGCGGCTGCCCGACGCCCTCGTCACGATGGGGATAAGGCCCACTCGCCCCGATACGAACTACGGCTATGTTCGCCGAGGCGAGCGGATTTCCGAAGGGCTGTTCAAGGTGGAGAAGTTTACCGAGAAGCCCAACATGGCATCCGCTATGAAATACCTCGGCAGCGGAGAGTACTATTGGAACAGCGGGATGTTCGCCTGGCGGGCTTCGGCCATCCTACAGCAGATAGAGAAGCAGCTTCCTCCATCGTACGCTTGTATACGCGAGATCGCCGACGCCTGGAACAGGGAAGAGCGACACCAGAAGCTCGAGAGCCTCTACCCCAACCTGCTGAAGATCAGTATTGACTTCGGTGTGATGGAGCGCGCTGAGAACATGCTCGTGGTCGAGATGGATTGTCACTGGGTTGACGTCGGCTCGTGGCCGGCAATCGAGTCCGTTATCGGTGCCGACGGGAACGGCAACGTCTTAGCGGGCGGTAGGGCTGTTCACCTGGGCTCGCGCGGCAATATCGTCGTCTGCGATGACGAGCACCTCGTGGCTACAATAGGCGTCGACGACCTGGTAATCGTGCATTCGCCTGATGCCACCCTCGTCTGTACACGCCGCGATGCTCAGTCGATCAAAGAGCTGGTCGATAACGTCGAAAAGCAGTTCGGCAAGCAGTACATATAGACCACCGTACGCGATCCGGCGCGTCGGATCCGAGCTCCACACGCGAGCGCGGGGTCTACGCAGCGGTCGTTTGCGCTGTAGGCTCGGAAAGACGGTGCGTATCCGCGCACGGTTGTTGAGATCGTGACTGGAAGTTGACAGGCTGTGACCTGCTATATCGGCATAGACTACGGGTTGAAGCGCATAGGGTTGGCCGTCGGCGACCGCGAGACCGGAATCGCCTCGCCGCTCAAGACCATCGCTGCCGCCGGGCCTCCGCGGACGCAAGCCAAGGCCGTTGCCGACGTCGCACGAGACTACGCCGTGGACGGGTTCGTTCTGGGTTTGCCGCTCAATATGGACGGTTCCGAGGGAGAGCAGGCCAAGCTGACGCGGACGTTCGGCAGCGCGCTGATGACATTGACGAATCTGCCCGTCCATTACCATGATGAACGACTATCGTCGCGTTCCGCCGCAGCTCTGCTGGCGCCGGCGGAACTGACACCGAAGCAAAGAGGCAGCCGCGTCGACCACGTGGCCGCCCAGATCATACTGAAGAGCTTTCTCGAGGGCCGGCCGCGCAGGGGCGAAACGCCCTCTAGCTAAGGTGCAACTGATAGCCGCCGATGTAGCCGCGAGCCTGGCAGTAGGCGAAAAACTGATCGGCGTTCTTAAACACCGCCGTTGCCGTCTCCGTTATGAACGGCGACGGCTCGCACTGCGGCTGCCAAATGACGTACACCTCCTTCGTGCCCTCGAAGGCGTGCTGCAACTCGCGCTCGACGCCTGAGGAGAGGACCGGCCTGCCGCCGGGAGACTCGGGTATGTAGCTGACGATCATGTCCGATTGATCGATAAGCTTGAAGTCACGGGCGTAGATTTGCAAGTCTATGTCGCGGGAGATTCGGTTTATCTCAGCCACGCGCAGCGTCACGTTCCTCCCGCTGACATCGAGCACCACGTGGTCTTCCCCGCGTTCTGTGGCTTTTGCCGCGTCAGCCAGCAGCCGCTTCTCGTCCATGTCAGCTGGATCGAAGGTGATGAAGTGCTCAGCTAGTCTGTCGCGTAGTTGTTCAATCTCGGCAAGGACGGTGGGTTGGTCGAATACGTGCGTCATCGGGTAGGAGGGGTAGACGCGTTTGCGGGCAGGCTCGAACATAAGCCGGTAGAGTGACTCCGCTGCGAGTCCGGGATTGCTCCTAGACATGACGAAAGCGTGTCCGTACCCCCTGATCGCCTCCGCCATCGCCTCAGTAACCACGATCTCCTCCTCACGCCAGACAAGAATGTCCTTGAGGCTGTGCTGGATCTCGTGTTCGCGTTCGAGCCGTTCGTGTACAGCATCCACGTTGTCGACCAACGTGACATAGAGATCGGCGTCCAACTCCGCCATTTGGGCGTGGTCGTAGGCGTGGAATAGCCCATGTTTCCAGCGGAAGGTGGCGTGCGTATTGACCAGGATGTTTCGCCCGCTTGCAGCCTGGGCGAGAATGTCTTTGAAGACGCTGCGCCGCAGAGCCGTCAGTCTGTGCCGGGGCAGATCCAATATGCGACGAGGTGCGATGTCGGGCGCCTCAGCGTACATCCGCTCCCCGACGTTGAAGAGAGCTACTTCCGCACCTCGCCCCGAGGCAAGTCCCACTACTTGCTCAAGAAAGGGTGTTTTGTCGAGACCGACCTGCCCGGTCACCACAACGCGGATGCCCTCGTGCCTGCGCCCGTGCTTGCGGCCAAACAGCGGGCGGGTGGCCGGCATTGCGTCACTCATGTGCGTCGTCAACGGCTGCCCACTGCGGGGCAGGATCGCCAAATTCCTGTACCCAGTAGATGGACGAGTCGGAACCGAACCGAATGGCGATCCCTACGTCCTTCCACTTCGGATCGAGGATGATGGCACGGTGTGGTGGGCTGTCCATCCAAAGTCGCATGACTTCGGCTGCGGTTGTGGCTCCGGCTGCGAGGTTCTCTCCCACTGAGTAGTAGGAGTATTTGCCGGCTACCGCTCGCTCCCCCGGGCCATGGCCCGTCGTCGGATCCGCATGATCGAAGAAGTCCATCTCGATCATGCGACAGGCATAATCCTCCGCGACCTTCGACAGCGCGGGGTTGACGGACACCGGAGCCAACTCCTCCTCCGCTGCAGCCCGTTCTAGATTGACCAAATGGAGCACCTGATCTGCCAACGTGTCTGCAGCGTCGGGGACGATGCAACGAGGTGCAGCGGCAGCGTGCTCTGCAGCGGCGCGCCCCGCGTCGTCGCCCTCCGGCGGCGGGGACCCGGCAGAGAAGCAGCCCGCAGATAGCGCCGGCAAGAGGGCTGCGGCTAACCCTTTCGTCAATGCCCTGTACTTCATCATCAAGGAGTCCGCCCGCACGCCGTTACTACTGGACCTTGGGCAATATCATACCTACGCAACGCTATCATTCTACGCATTGATGCGCCGCCAAACAAGCTGGACAAGCTTAGCGACAGTCGTGGCTTAATTGTTGCATACGGGCGTTAAACGGCTTCCGGCTGATTCCTGGGCGATTGTAGGCCAAACAGAACGCTTACCGACCCCGCTTGGTCAACGTCGCTTTCTCGTTGAATATCGACACCACTGAGCGGCTGCTGGAGCCGCGCAAAAGCGAGGCACCCGGAGGGCCGGCGCCTCTACGCCGCGCGGGCGACGCGTGGGCTGGAGCTTGTCCGAACGAGCGTGCTGTTGTCTAATGCCCGTGCCCGCGGTGAATCCGAGGTGCGGAGGGCGGTTGCCGCGGGCACGCCTTGTAAACAATGGTGGCGTTACCACTGTAGGAGAACGCTGCACATGGTTGCCGTTAACGTCACCAAGCACCTGACGTTGGGACACAGCCCCGATCCCGATGACGCTTTCATGTTCTACGGACTGGCGAGACAGGCCATCGCTACGCGCGGTTGGACCTTCAAACACGTGCTTGCCGATATCCAGACGCTCAATGAGCGGGCGCTGCGAGGCGAGCTCGACGTCACAGCGGTCAGCATCCACGCTTACCCGCACGTCGCCGACAAATACGCCCTCGCGAATTGCGGGGGGAGCGTTGGTGACGGGTACGGCCCGGTGGTGGTCGCGCGCGAGGCGATGGGCGTCGACGACCTTCGCGGACTGACGATTGCCGTTCCGGGTGAAATGACCACGGCTTTCCTAACGCTCAGTCTGCTCTTGGGGGTGGGCGGGTTCAAGCACACCGTGGTGATGTTCGATCGGATCCTCGACCATGTTGCGTCGGGCAAGGTCGATGCGGGGCTTATCATTCATGAGGGACAACTCACTTATCAGCGGCACAAGCTGCACCGCGTGCTGGACCTTGGTGCGTGGTGGAGGAGCGCTGCCGGCCTGCCGTTGCCGCTGGGGGGAAACTGCATTCGGCGCGACCTGGGCAAGGATGCCATGAGCGAAGTAGCCGGGATCATGAAGCTCAGCATCGAGTACAGCTTGACCCATCGCGCCGAAGCCGTCGACTATGCCCTCGAGTTCGCGCGGGACATGGGTAGCGAACTGGCCGACAAGTTCGTCGGCATGTACGTGAACCGTTGGACGGTTGACTACGGTGACGTAGGTCGACGGGCGATCTGCGAACTGCTACGCCGAGCCCACGGAATCGGCCTCGTGCCTTCGCTGGGCGAGATCGACTTCGTGGGATGACCGGTGTGCTATTGTCGAGCGCTGCTCGCGGGATGGGGCATCTACGAGTTTGCTACACCTGTCATGCGGGACGGGCGTGCCTTGCGAGCCCCCTGAAGAGGAGCGTGCGGCGCGGCGAGTCTGACATGGAATGACGTGCCCGTGTCCGGCTGGCTGTCGACCTTAATCTCTCCGCCAAGCTCGTCTACGATCTTCCTTGCAGCGGCGAGACCCAATCCGGTACCACCGAGCCCCTTGGTGGACTCGAACGCCTCGAAGAGGCTGGCACGAAAATCGGCCGGAATCCCCTGGCCGTTATCGCAAATAGATACAACCGCATGACGCGTGCTGCTATCCCAACGCGTTCTGACTACGACCCTTCCGGTGCCCGTGGGAGACGCCTCAATGGCATTGACCAGGATGTTGTGAATGACCTGGTGAATCCCATTAGGGTCGATCGGTATCGGCCCGATCGGCTGCAAGTCGGTCTCGACGCGCACTCGCTTGTCATCAGCGCGGTTCTGCACCAGGGCCACGACCTCACAAACCACGTCGCTTATGAGGGCGTACTCGATGCGCGGCCGGCGGTGCTTGCTAAACGTGAGCATGTTCATGGCGAGATCATACGTTCTGTCGAGGGTCCGTCGCACAAGAGTCCATCCCGACTTGGTGGCTTCCATGTCGCGGTTCTTGATGCCCATCTCAACCACGTCCGCCCCCCCGGTGAGGCCCTGTAGCAAGTTGCGTATATGGTGCGAGAGATAGGCGACTGTCTCTCCGGCGGCCGCAAGCCGTTCCGTGTGAACCCGCGCCTCAAGCAGCCTGGCGTTCTGGATCGCCATTCCCGTCAACCTGCCGATTGCCACGAGCAGGCGCAGCTGCTCGTCGCTGTACGTATGCTCCGAGCTGAGAGAGTCCAAGTACAACACGCCGTGGACGTTATCGTTGCAGATGATCGGGGCGCAGATAATGCTGCGGTGCCCCAAGCGGAGGACGCTGTCGTGCATGCTGCCGCCGCTGAAACGGCCGTCAGCCACAGCGTCTGCACAGAGCACGCCCTCGCGCGTCTCCACGACGTGTTTGATGATCGTTCGAGAGGTAAGCCCCTCCTTTCGACCGTCGGTGGGAGGCGCGCGCCTGCGAACCACCTTGGGCTCGAACTCCGCCCTTCCGCTGTCGCACGTCAGCAGAACAAGGCTTTCAGCCGCAAGATGGGCGAACAGGATGTCGGCAACCCGTTCCAGGAAGATCGCCTCAGGGTTCGTCACACCGATCAGCTCAGCCACGCGGTAGAGGACGTTCCATGCGGCAACAGCGTCCTCGGTCTGGGGCGGGTTGAGGATGACCCGCTCCTGCGAGGCATTGATGGAGGCCAATATCGATGATCCACAGCCAATCTCGCTGAGGTTGAGGCACGGCGAGCCATCGAGCGTTGCAGAGTCGGCAAGGTTCTCGTGCCGCTCTTCCTCACCGAACGTCAGCACTGTCTCACCGATTCGGATGCGGTCGCCATGCTTCAAAGCCACGGCGGACCTGACGCGCTGGCCGTTAAGGAACGTGCCGTTAGCGCTGTTCAGATCGCGCAGCACCCACGAGCCGTTGTCACGCCGTATCTCCGCATGCCTGCGCGACGCGCTATGGTCGGTCAAGCTGATGTGGCCCGCGTTTCGCCCGATTATGGCGAGCCCGTCAGACGTTGCATATGTGTGACCTTTGTCCGGCCCTTGAACAACGTGTACGCTCGACAACCCCAGGGCTCCTGAATGCGCTTTTCCCCGCCAGTCGTTCCGCCCATAGCGTAGCTATGCGCCGCCCCTGCCATTCGCATTTGTTGAGGTGACTCGGAACCGCCAATACAGACAACAAGCCCTATCCTAGCCTCACGCGTAGGCGCTGTCAATAGAGAAGGTGCGGTTGAGTAGCTTTACCGCTGCGATACTCGATGTCCCACTGTGCTGCTGCACAAGCCACACTACCCGAAGCTTCAAGGTGCAAACGCCGGGCACCGATATCACCTTGCGTTGAGCGGGGCCGCTCGCCCGGTACGCGTGGGCGCGGGCCCGGCAGCGCAGCCGGTTCGCCGGCGCACGGTTATCGGCCCAATCCAAGTCGGGAGCCAGCATTGAATCGAGCAGCCAAACCAACAGGGTACGGGGGACTAGTGGGGCGAATTGCATCGCGGTCTCCACAGGCCAAAGATCCCGAGGAGGAACTCGATGCTCTGGTGCGGACATGGCAAGATCGGCAGAAAGGGAAGACCACCGCCAGCCTCGAGGAAAAACCCGACCTGATCGAGCAACTGCGAGAGCTAACCCGTGCCGAGCTTATCGGCACCTTCGCGGATTTGAGGGACAAGTACTCCCGTGCGGGCATCTGCATGCGCATGGACGCCTCCGACCTGCTAAGCGGCGGGCGAGAGATCAACTTCGAACTTGCACACGGGGAGTACCGCTTGAACCTGTTCGGGACCGTCACCTCGGAATCCATCGCATTCCGCGAGACGCGATATACCCCGACCGTCGACGGTGAGCTGACCAGCGGTCCCAAGATCAGGCTGAAGCATCTTAACGCTGAGATGTTCCGCAACTTCATCTGTGAGAGGTTGGCCATCCTGTTGCGCGCCGTCATGCACCAGCGCACAACCCACCGTGCAAGAAGCGAGCGCAAATCCGACAAACCTACGTAGCCCTTTGGCAGAGGGCGTCGTCAATCCCGATGTGGCAACGCCGAGACCTCGACTTACACACCAACTTGGCTGGTGTGCGCTTGGCTACGGCTCGAGACAGCCTGGAAATGCCTGCCACACAGGCGGCGGTCGGCCAAAACGCGTGTGCAGTCGTGTGGTGTACGTCTCCACCGGGACCGGCAGTACGATCGGGCCCGCACCGCCTCGTGCGAGTACGTCGTCCCAGCGACACTGGACGCTGATCGCACCGGCCTTGGATAGCCTGTAGCGCTCGGTGCCGCACACGCCCGACAAGGCCTTCCGAATATGGTAGCGCTGTGTCCGAATCCACCGGTAGTATCCGCGGAGCTCGGAAGCCGGGAACTTCGCTCGCGGCTGCCTCGGCGGGCCTGCCGACGACGAGGCTGCTCCGCAGCCCGATCGCTATAGCGTGGTTATAAAGACTCGGCGGAATTACCATAGCGTTGAGACTGGAATTGCTGCATACTACATAGCTGTGGCGTGCCGGTGCCGGTAAGGTCCGGCGGCCCGCAGACGTCTGTTGGAGTAGTGGCGTACGCGCAACGCGGTGATCCAGGTTGGTGCCTCGGGGCGCGATATGCCCCCTTGGATTGGGCGTAGTCAAGCGCAGGCGACCATACGTGCCCGAGAGCTCTGACAATTCGTCCAAGCGGCGCGCGAAGCGGGTGCCGGTCGGCAACAGACCATCCGTGCCGGGAGAAGGCACGGTTGTGCTCGGCGATTTTGAGCTGCGCCGAGAGATCGGCCGTGGTGGAATGGGCACCGTCTACGAGGCGTGGCAGCGCTCACTGCAGCGGGTCGTTGCGCTGAAAGTCCTCGGGCAGCACATCAGCTCTTCGTCCAACGCAGTGCAACGGTTCAAGCGCGAGGCTCACGCCGCTGCGAGACTACATCACACGCACATTATCCCAATCTTCGCGCAGGGCGAGGAAAGCGGCGTTTATTATTACGCGATGGAGCTCGTTGAGGGGCCTACGCTCAACGACATCATCTCCACAGCCAGGCAGAGGCTGCGGATACTACCCGACGCCTTCCCGAACGAACTCGATGAGACCGTCCCGCTGGACAGATCACAGGACGAGTATGGCTCTGAAGGCGAGGCCCTGCGATTCGCTGACGAGGCGAAGTCGGGTTTTGCCCCGGCGGATGCGGGCGTCACCGAGGCATCACTTCCCGCGGAGTTGACCACCCTGGAACACTTTGTAACGGTGGCCCGGCATATCGCGTCAGCGGCGGAGGCGCTCGAGTACGCACACGCTGAGGGTGTCATCCACCGCGACATCAAGCCGCACAACCTCATCATGGGCGTGGACAACAGGCTGCGGATATCCGACTTTGGGCTTGCGCGTATATCCGAGGAACCGGGCGTCGCCGTTACCGGGG
>JBHHXS010000109.1:0-10362 GCA_046757145.1 Phycisphaerae bacterium
GTGGAGGTCGCGAGAACCTACGCTGCCCTGACCGGGCTGCGCTACCTGGATCTGTCGCGACGCGCTCCGTCGCACGCGTGGGCACTTACACTCCCGGAGAACATCGCCCGGCGGAAGGACTGTCTCGTGTTCGGCGAGGTGTCCGGCCAGTTGGTAGCCGCCGTCGCAGATCCCGTCGATCGGTCGGTTATGGGCGCGCTTGCCAATCGATTCGAGCGCCCGATCCAATACGTGGTCAGCCCTCGCTACCAAATCATTGAGGCTGCGGATGAGATCTACGGGACGGCAAGGGCGAAGGGTGGCAGGCTCTCAGCTACTGCTCCCTTGGCGAGTTCCGTGGTCCCATCCTCGACTACAGGCCTGAACATGGTTGAGCAGCTCGACTCGATCCTCGATGAAGCCGTCGATCGTCGGGCAAGTGACGTACACGTCGAGCCTGAGAAAGACCGGTTGCGCATCCGGTTGCGCATCGACGGACGCATGATGGAGGTTCGGGCGTATCCGCTTGAAGCAGCCGCGGCACTCGTGTCGCGCATCAAGGTACTTGCCACACTCGATATCACCGAGCGCCGCCTGCCTCAGGACGGGCGCTTCAGCCATCGGAGCTTCAACCAGCAGGTCGATGTGCGCGTTGCAGTGATGCCCACGTCTAGAGGCGAGCGCGTGACGCTGAGGCTTCTCTCACACGACCGCTCCGATTTGACGCTTGAAGCGCTGGGCATGGGGCTTGAGCTGCGGCAAGCGGTCGAGCGATTGATACACAGGCCCTACGGAATCATCCTGCTAACGGGACCTACCGGAAGCGGGAAGACGACAACGCTCTATGCAGCGTTGCAGTGCATAAACTCAGTGGACAAACACATTATCACTATCGAGGACCCGGTCGAGTATGATATCGCCGGGGTCAACCAGGTCGCTGTCGACGCTGAGTTCGGCGTCTCCTTTGCTTCAGCCCTGCGGAGTATACTGCGCCACGATCCCGACGTGATCATGGTCGGAGAGATTCGCGATGAGGAAACCGCTCATCTCGCGCTCGAGGCCTCCCTCACCGGCCATCTGGTGTTCGCCACGCTGCATACCAACACGGCCATCGGGGCGGTTTCCCGCCTGCTTGACATGCGGTGCGAGGCCTACCTGGTGGCCAACGCCCTTATCGGTGTGATGGCTCAACGTCTCGTCCGTAAAATCTGCTCAAACTGCAAGAAGGGATATGAGCCTAACGAGACCGAACGGCGGATCATGGGCATCCCCCTCGACCGCAGCGGGGTCGAGATCTATCGCGGGACAGGATGCTCCAGGTGTCAGCGAAGTGGATACTCCGATCGGGTCGGTGTGTTCGAGTTCGTCGCCTTTGACACCCCACTCGCCGGACTGGTTATGGACAATGCTCCGGCAGAGAAGATGCAAGAGTACGCCAGTGCTCACGGAGCAATTACGCTCAGGGAAGACGCCATAACCAAAGTCCGTGACGGCCTGACCACTCTCGAGGAGGCGCTTCGTGTCACCCGAAGCGAGACCGTGGACTGAGCAAGACTACAAGCTGTCGTACGACGCGGAAGGACGCCGCTCTTGCCGGCAGCTACGAACCCCGTCGCTGCGGCGAAGGGCCTTGCGCGGGCCGGCCGACGCCGAGCACGACCGCAAACCCTTACATGAGCGAGGCGCATGAATGTGCGGGCGATTCACGCTGACGGCCGACGGTGACATTCTGGCTTCGGTATTCGAGCTCGCGGAGATCCCCGCGATACGTCCGCGCTACAACATTGCCCCAACCCAGCCAGTCCTCGTGATCGTACCCGATCGAGAGTCGGCGTCCGAGACGCAGCCGCCCGGGCGGCGCCTTGCATCCCCGGCCGCCGTAGCGCCAGACAGTACGCCGGGCCGAGTGAGCAGGGTGGCAAGGATGATGCTTTGGGGGCTGATCCCCTCGTGGGCTAAAAACGCACGCGTGAGCGCACGTATGATCAACGCCCGCGCCGAGACGGTAGCGACCAGCGCCGCTTACAGGGCTGCCTTCAAACGTCGTCGCTGTTTGATTCCGGCTGACGGCTTCTATGAATGGCAGAGAGTTCCCGGTGCCAACCGGAAGCAACCGTTCTTGGTCTCAATGAGCGACTCGAAGACGTTCGCCTTTGCCGGCCTGTGGGAGCGTTGGGAGGGCTCGGAGGCGCCAAGCGTGGAGTCGTGCACGGTTATTACGACGGAACCCAACGACGTCGTGCGCGAGGTGCATGATAGAATGCCGGCAATCCTCGACCCAAGCGATTACCAACGCTGGCTCGATCCCGACAACACGGACCAGGTCGTGCTCCTGCACATGCTCTGCCCTTACCCGGCGAGCAAGATGACGGCGCAACCAGTCGGCCTGTCGGTGAACAACCCTTCCTACGACGGCGAAAAGTGCGTCGAGCCCCTGCGGGGGAAACTCCCGGGAACGTAGTCCCCCCTTCCGTTGCTCTGCCCGATGCGTGCACTCCCGCTACCGTGCGATTATCTCTTGGTCATGTCCATGAGCTCAACCCCAGGAGGTGGCTTGATCGCAAAACGCGACGGGTCGAGCGCAGGGTTGATCTCTATCTCTGAGAGCGTCATGTCCGACAACAACTGACCGCTGGCGCTGTAGACGGTCATTCTTACCGGTACGCCCGTCTCCTTGGCGTAGTAGAAGATTGTCCTACCGACGTGCCCCTCTCGGTGCTTAGGCGTCGCCTCTATGACATACACTGCCTGTCCACTGACGGTTTGCTCAGGCAGCAGTTTTAGATCGTGCGATGCTCTGAGTTGGGCCAACTGCGCGGTCGGGGCAACGACCTGCGTTTCATCCGGCCTCATCTTCATAGCAAGCTTCTGGCCTCGGTGATCGGTGATGGACAGGATGAATTCGCCGTCGCTTATCGTGGTCGTGTCTATCTCCTCACCCAAGCTCATGTCCATACGATATGTTGTTCTGTCGCCCTTCTTCAGGAGCTGGTACACCCCGACTCCTGTCATTGAATCAGACACACCCTCCATTCTCAGCTTCGCCGACAAGGATTTCACCTTGCTCCACTGAGTGGCGAGCTTCTTCTCGACCGAGTCAATGGTCTCGCCTGCTACAGCGGACGACCCCACACAACTCAGGATAAGCACCGTCAACACGGGCACTTGAAGGCATTTCGGCATTGGTGTGCTCCTATGATTCCGTCGAACATGGATTCAAGATCCGGCGGGACCCGTACGGCACGACCGACCGACCCCACCGTGCCATCCCACACCAGCCTACACGGGCGAGGCCATCGCTACAAGTGTGACGCGATCCAAGTCGCGAACCAAAACCGACCACATTGCCCGCCGCTCGTGCGGGGGAAGCGCACCGGCTGTGGCTCGCACCACCGGGGAGGTCGGTGCCGCGACTGTCTTGTTCTACGTCATCAGCGGGATCGTGTGTCCGCGGCGTCGACCAATCGGTGGATGACTACCACGGCACCACGCAGTAATGGGGGACCGCGGCCCGGGCTAACGCTTCGGGTCGTGAAGCTGATCGTTGAGGAGGCGTGCGAGCAGGGTCCGCGAGGGCACGTCGAGCGTTTGGGTCGCCAGGTCGAACTTCTTCACGCGCGAGCGCTCCTCCAGATGGTTACGAATATCCGGTACGAGCCGTTCAACGTCCTTCAACACGCCGCGAAGCTCACCTATCGTCTCGCGCGTGACCGACTCCACACGCTTTGTGATCTCGTCGAAGAGGCGCTTCAGCTCAACGAGCCAATCCTCGTAGTTGTTCTCAAGTGCCAGGTACTGCTCCGCATCGGAGACGACGAACGTGCGAATCACTTGCATGTCCGTTGGAGTGAGCTCCTTGCCCTTCTCAAGCCGGTGCACGGTCTCCCTCGCCTCTTCGGCCCACATCGACTGTTGCAGTTCGCGCACCTCGGCCCCGAATCTGCTTAGGCGACTCTCTACCTGCTGAAACTGGTCAGCCGATCCTCGCCTCAGTGCTTCCTGGGCCGTGGACTTCACTGCCTCGAAGGCCTCGCTCAACCGCGTCATGTCCGCTGTAGTCATGACCCAACTCCTGACTGTTATTGGGCCGTCCCATAATCCGCTTGGCGCTCGACTGCGCCGTCTGCAGCTTGAGCATACGGCCGAACAGTGCATCGGCCGGTGCCGCTTCTGCCTTGAACAACGCGCACCGCAAGCGCGGGTTTCATCTACTCGTCGTTGGCACTCCGAGGGCGGAAAGACGGCGTGGGGCACCGTTTGGTCAGTTAGTATAGGCCTATCGCGATGGCCGACCGCAACCCCATCCCCCGACGGTGCATGGCGCTCAGCCCGGAACCGCTTCGGTGAACTAGGTTATCGCTGGCGCCCGCCGGCGCCGTTCCGCTGTTCGCGGCGGAGCGACCAACGCATCGCCCCCAGGCCGACAAACATGAGAATGAATATGGTCAGACCGAAGAAGCCGCAGGGACCGCGCGAACCAGTCGGCCGCGACGCTTGCCCCGAGCCACCACCCGTCGTAGAAGGCACACACCCGTCATCCCCCACTCGATCGACCTGATCTGCCGGTGTGTCGGGACAGTCGTCCGCAGCGTCCATCACGCCGTCACCGTCCGAATCGCGCTGCGAGGGGCCGCAGCCCAGTGCATCAACGTCGCTGGCCTCGCTCGGAGATGTGCCGGGGCATTGATCCGCCTGGTCCGCAACCCCATCCTCGTCCTCATCCGGCGCAGGTTGCTCTGCGACTTCAAGCTGTTCGAGGGAACACCCCTGGAAGTCGGCGATCTGATCAGCTGGAGTGGCTGGACACAGATCGTCGTCGTTGGGCACGCCGTCGCCGTCGTCGTCGAGCTGAGAGTCGGAGCATCCGGACCCGTCGACGGGTTCGCCCGCCGGCGTAGCGCTACACAGGTCACTGCAATTGTCCACGCCGTCGTCGTCTTCGTCCAAGTCGTCATCGGGGTTCACCGGTTGATCGCACGAGCAGCCAAAGAAGTTCACCGTATCACGCCGTTCAGCCGGTGTGTCGGCGCAGAGGTCGTCGCAGTTCGACACGCCGTCCTCGTCATCGTCGAGTTGACTGCACGCGCACCCGTTCTCGTCCACCTGGGCCCCGCGGGGTGTCCCGGGACAGTCGTCGCTCTCATCTTGGACACCGTCGAAGTCCGCGTCCTGACAGCCCTCTCTGTGTTCATTGACACACTCTCCGTCCGGGCACAGGTCGTCGGTGCAGACGTCACCGTCGTCACAGTCAAGCGCTCCATCGAGGCACTCTACGCAGGCATTGGCGAACTCGTCGCATTTGCTCTTAACAGGTTCTCCGAGGCACGGATCGCCACTGGCGACGCACCTGCCGTCCACGCAGGTTTCCACCCCGGTGCAGAAATCTCCGTCGTCGCACTGGGCATCGGTATCGCAGATGCACGTGCCCTCGCCCGGAGTCTCACTGCCCGTCTTCTCTTCACAGATCAGCCCGCGGGATCTGCACGGATCGCCGCCCGTCTCAACGCACGCGCCGGCGCCGTCGCACTGCTCAGGTCCGTCGCAGAAGAAGGCATCACTGCAAACGGTCCCAGCAGCGGCAACAACGGGCGTGCAGCTACCTGCGCCGTCGCAAATATCGCGCGGGTCGCAGATGGTATCAGCTCCGTTCAGGTTGCACTCGGCGCCTTGCGCTTTCACCGGGTGCGTGCAGACGCCGCCGATGCATATGTCGTCCGTGCAGTCGTTACCGTCGTCCACGCATGCTCCGCCGTCGTTGACCGCACGAGCATCGCAGTGGCCAGTGGCATCGCACGTATCCGGTGCGTTGCAGTCCGTCGCGCTGTCGTCGCCGCAGTGGGGAGTGCCCTCAGGCTCATTGTCATACTCACACACGTTGCTGCTGGAACACGTGGGCGGCTTGGTGCAAGTACAGTCGCGGCCGTCGCCGGGGCACACCGGGCAATCAGCGTCGGTTAAGCATTCCACGCACGCGGCAGCCGGGGTCGGCTCCGGTGCGTTCACGTCACAGAACGGACGCTGGCCGTTCGTAAGAGCAGGGCACGGATTCTGCCCCGTGCCGGTGCACACCCCCGCTCCGTCGCACGTCTCCGGGCCGTCACAGAAGTTCTCATCGCTGCAGTCGGTCCCCGTAGCCGCGAAACTCGGCGGACAGGCGCCCGCGCCGTCACAGTGGTCACGCGGGTCACAGGTCGAATCCTGGCCGGCGAAGTTGCACTCAGTGGTCACGTCTTCATAGCGAGGATCGCAATGCCCGGCGGCGTCGCAGGTATCCGGGTTGTCGCACTCAGTGTCGGTGTCGTCACCACAGTTCGGCGTAAACTCGGCCTTGTTCGCGTACTCACACACATGTAGTGCGGAGCAAGTCGGCGCTTCAGTACAGGAGCAGGATCTCCCGTCGTCGGGGCATGCAGGACAGTCTTGCGGCGTGAGGCACTCAACGCACGCGTCATCGGCGTTGGCAGCTGCGCTGGGGTCGCAGACGGGCCTCTCGCCGCTCGTTGCCGCGGGGCACGGGTTGCCGCTGTGACTGCATCTACCGTTAAGATCGCACGAATCCGTCCCGCTGCAGAAGTTGCCGTCATCGCAATCGACGTCCGTTTCGCAGAGGCATTCGAAGTCATTCTGGCCGGCTACGGGTATGCACTCGCGCTGGTTGGGACACGGATTCTGCCCGCCTATACATGCCCCATTACCGTCGCATGCATCCACGACCGAGCATACCCCCGCGTCGCTGCAGGTACAGGGGTCGGTATCGTCGCACGGTGTGCCCGAGGCAACGAACTCATTCGCCGGGCAATCCGGGCTCTGCCCGTCGCATACCTCGGCAACGTCGCACTGGCCTGCCGCCGCACGACATACCGTGCCCTGGGCAAACGTGTTGCTGGAGCAGTTCCCCGCACCGTCGCACGTATCAGGGTCGTCACACGCAGACGCGCTCGGGCTGCCGCACGCCGTCGTAGTGTCGAAGTTGACCGTCGTGCACGCACCGGCTCGACATACTTCCGTGCTACATTCCTTTTGTCCTTCGCCGCAGATGGTGTCTTCCGGCAGGCTGGACCAGTTATACGGATCGACTGCGACATTGCATTCCTGGCACTCGCTCGCAGGGTTCACCTGGGTGTCCGCTATGCAGGCCCCATCAATCGCGCATTGGCCCTGATCGGCGATGTTGGCGCACCGGCCTGTACCCGTATCGCAACTATCGGTGGTGCAGGGCAGGTTGTCGTCGCAGTCCGTGTCATCCTGACACTCACATGCGTCAGGTACTCCGTTTGCGTTGCTGTCCGTGTGGCACCCGTCGGGGTTGGTCGTGGGGTCGTACATGTCGCCGACGCAAGGGCCGCCGAAATCTACGTGTATGTCGCATTCGTTGAAGCTGCAGCCCTCGACGTTGCTGATCCTCAAGGTGTACGCGGTGCCCGCACTTGAGTTGGTAGCCCATGACCCCGATATGACGTAGTCCCCGTCGGTGGCTACCGATGAACCAAAACCGATGACGTTGGGATCGTCAGCCATAAGCTTGACCACTCTGTTCCATACACCGGCCTGATGGCGGAACACATATACCGCTCCCACCTGCGACTGGTGAAGGTTGGCCCCAACGGCGATCGTGTCACCGCTTACCGAGACGGCGTTACCGAAGAAATCCGGTCCACCTTCCGGGTCACCCAACGTTGCGCCGAGCACCCACGTGTCGTCGGTCAGGTCGTCCGGCGTGCCGTTGCTGTTACGGCGAAAGACGTAGGCCGCACCAGCAAACGGAAAATTGAAGAGGCCCCCTACTGCTCCCACAGCTCCAACCACGGCGACGTCACCGTCAATGGCCACAGAGGTTCCGAACTTGTAGCCGCGTTCGATGGAGAGGCTGGGAGGCGGAAGCGTTTGCTGCTTCTCCCACTTGCGACCCGTGAACATATAAATGAATGCCGAGCCCGAATCACAGGTGTTCTCCAAGGGACACAGCTCGTCGGTTTGCGGAGCACCGACGATAGCCCAGTCACCGCTGATGTCGACCGCTGCGCCCACCCTGTCGTTGTTCCCCGCCGTGGGAACGGCGGACGGCGTGACGCGCTTCCACGTCTCGTCCGGTTGGCGCTCGAAGAAGTAGACCTTGCCCGACTTAATCCCCCCGTTGTTGTAGTCGGGGGCTCCCACGATCGCGCGAGTACCGTCGATAGCCACCGCCGCGCCGAACGCAGCCCTGTTTTGCTCATCGAGCCGAAGCTCCGCGGTCAGCTCGGCTTCCTCCGTCCAGGACTGCCCTACCCTCTTGAGTACGTATGCTACGCCGATGTCTCCCTGGCTCGTCGGCCTTTCGCCCTGAGGGGCACCTACGAGCAGCAGGTCGCCGCTCACCGATATCGAAGCCCCGAAGTCATCCCCCTGATCCGCATCGGACGCGTTGAGCTCAGCCTGCTCAACCCACTCGATCCCGCTACGCTGAAAGAGGTAAACGGAACCTGCGTTGATCACATCGTTCCCCTTATCACCGGAAGGGGCCCCGATGAACACACGCCCGCCTTGCACCACTGCGGACAGGCCGAAGAGGTCGGCGTTCGCTGCGTCGCTGGCGGTTAGCAGGGTTGTCTGGCACGTCGTTTGAGCTGCCTGCGCCTCAGCCCAGACGGACGCGGCATAGGCTAACAGAACAACTACGGCCATCGTCGCCGCATAATACCTGTACACTCTGCCTGTCAACGTTACGTCTCCAACGAGTCGTTAACTCAGTCCAATCGCTTCTGTGCAGCCACGCCCCCAACGTGGCGGACGCACTATTCTAGGCCCCCAATAGTGTCCGGGGGCAAACGGGCTAATAACATGCGGCAAGCTGTACCGCCCGATCGAGGCTGAATATCAATGGCAGCCGCCCCCGGCGGTTACGTAGTCGCTAGTCTACCCACATCGTATCCGCATGACAAGCAAGACAGCGTGGCTTAAGGACACCTACGCCGCGTAATCAATCGCATCCGATAAGCCTCGTTATGTACGACAAATAGAGCCTGCCGGGCACGCCCATCCCCCCACGCCCACCTGCAGCCGCACATGCGGGTGATGCTCCGCGCCATGCATGCCGAATCGCACGTTGCCGCTGCCTTGGAGCGACCTGACCGATAACGCTTGCGCGCTTCGGTTGGCGGGAGGCGGATCGCCTTGCGTCGTGGAAGCATCCGGGGCGAGTGACCTCGCTGCGTGAGAATGTTCCGCCTGTGCAGAGTCGGCTCTCCATCTGCAACACACCGTCGTCTCCGCCCCCTTGTGACATAACCCCCCGACACGTCGCCGGTGACTGATCATAGTACGTCCATGGTCGGCAGCATAGCGGCATGTGCTGCCGAGGGGCGACCTGCGACGTGGAGACTACGGCGTCGACGCTCCGCGTGATCGCAGACCGTGTGCCGGCGTGTCCTCTGTGGCCGGATCGAACACGATGCTGATGCCGGGCTACCACACCGCAGAGGTCGACAGTCGCCAGCGGGTCGAGTTCCGGTGACGAACAACGTGCGGCGTGCAACGGATTATAGGACGTTTGTTCGCGCCAGCGGGCGTGTCGGCGAAGCGTCGTCGGCTTGGCGAAGCGCCCCGCACTTCCGTAGTGCGTGCCCCGCGCCGCACCCTGTAACGCAGTCCGAGGGAGCCTCAAGCCCGAGCCGGGGAAACTTACTTCGACTTGAGCTGTTTGACCAGAGCGTCAGCGGTCGTCACGGGGAGCTTGCAGTTGTATCGCTCACATACGTATGCGGCGGGCTGGCCGTTGATGCGCTTCTTCCATCGCAAGAGAGGCAGGCCGGATTCGCCCACGTCATCGGCTGAGTGCACAACCACTTTATTAGGTAAATAGTGGTCGTACACGGCGCGCAACATGGCCGCGGTCTCCGGAGCGGACAGGGGGCCTATGATCGCAATCTCGCGTACCGTGTCGTGATAGAAATCCGCGGCGCAGAGCAGCGTCTCGCTGGCTCCAGGGGAATCGGCGGCACGCTGTCCGAAGGCTCGGAAGACTGACTCGGCCTTGGCACGGTAATCCTTCCTGTCGAGCAGGATGGCGAGGCGCAATAGGTTAAGCGCCTGCACCGAATTGCCAGCGGGTACCGCCCCGTCATTCGGGTCTTTGGAGCGGGCGACGAGCTTCTCCGCGTCCGACGCGGTGAAGAAGAACGCGCCGTCCGTTTCATCATAGTAGAATTGCACTGCCGTGTCCGTCAGAGCAACCGCCTGATCCAGCCACCTGCCGTCGAAGGTGGCTTCATAGAGGTTCAGCAACCCGTGAACGAGAAAAGCGTAGTCGTCCAGGTAAGCGGTCAGACGCGACTTCCCATCGCGCCAGGTGCGCAGGAGGCGCCCCTCGCGGCGCAGTTCGGCCAGGATGAAGTCGGCTGCCCT
>JBHHXS010000110.1:0-10353 GCA_046757145.1 Phycisphaerae bacterium
ATCCCACACCACGATCGCCAGGAGACCCTGGGCGACGCCGCCCAAACTGTCACGCGCCCGGTGTTGCCTTTACGGCGTTACAGGGGTTAGAATCATTATGGGATGTGTGCTAGACGTGTCCGCAGCGGCGGGCAGCGGCGGGCAGCGGCGGGCAGCGGCGGGCAGCGCGGCGTAGTATGAACCGATAAGGGTTGTAAGGCGCCGAGTCTTGACTGGGGAGGAGACATGAAATGTTGAAGACCTCTGGGACGTTCGTAATAGCGGCGCTGTGCCTCACCATACCGGCAATGGGCGAGCAGCCCGGGGCGCGCTCAAGTCGGCGCGGCGGAGTAGTGGGGCAGAAGATGTCGGCTACGCCCGTACGCGCGCTGCTGCGCAAGCACGTGGACAAAGTCGAGTGGGTGGAGCTTACCTTCGAGGAGGTCCTGTCCTGGTTGCGTGGGATGGCGGAGGACAACGTCAACATCATACCCCGCTGGAACGCCCTGAATGCTGAAGGTGTGGACATGGACTCGCCGGTGACACTGAAACTCAAAGACACCACGGTCGCGGAAGTCATGGACGAGGTGTTGGACCAGCTCTCCGAGGATGGGCAGGTGGTCTATCGCGGCGAGCGCAATATGCTGCGGATATCTACCAAGGATGAGCTCGCCCGGAAGTTGGAAGTCAAGGTCTATGACGTGACCGACATACTGTTCGTCATCCCCGACATGGGGCGCAGCGCTCCGCTGGTTGACCTGCAGGCGGCTACCCGTTCGAGCACCGGAGGAGGCGGAGGAGGACAAGGCGTTTTCCGAGGAAGCAGCTCGGGGCAGTCGGAGGAGCTCCAGGAGGAGGAAGAGGACATCGACGAGAGGCTTGAGGAGCTTCGCGACATGATCTATGCGGTGATCGAGCCGCAATCATGGATCCCCGCGGGGGGTCTGGGAACCGTGGAAGCCTTCAACAAGCGCTACCTCATCGTGCGTAATACAATTGAGGTGCACGAGCAGATCGCCGGGCTCTTCGAGTACGATCGCTAGTTTCGTGCCCAGCCACGTTGCTGCTAGGGAACTGGAGCGGCACCGATGCTCCTGCTGCATTATTCGGCGCCCAGAGCCCTGCGCACCGCGTCGGCCGTCACCCCCTCAATCCTGATCGTCTTCTGGGGCGAGGTGCCACCCGTGACGATAGATACGTCACGAGGACGAACACCAAGCAGCCGGGAAATAAAGGCAATGACGGCGCGGTTGGCCCTCCCCATTTCAGGCGGTGCGGCGACGGCAATCCTGGCTCTGCTCTGCCACTGCCCGGCATAACGGGTGCGGGACGCCCCCGGCACGACCTTTACAGCCAGGAAAACGGCGTTTCCATCGGCTCGGATGTCGATCATCGCTACAGTGTACGATGGTATGCTTGCAGCGCACACCTGTGTAGGTCCAGGGGGTGCAGGAGTATGAAATGGCGACACAGTTTGAAATCGGGGTGATAGGCGCGGGCAACGCCGCTGAAGGCATAGTGCACGGTATCCTGCGGAACTCAATCCTGTTCGCCGACCGTCTAATCGCCTCCGATCCGGTTGAGGCAAGGCGGCGCATCTTCGCTGATCGCTTTCACACAGCCGTCACGGATGACAATCGACAAGCGGTGGAGAACAGCGACATTGTGCTGCTGGCGGTCAAACCGCAGCAGTACGTCGAGGTTTGCCGTGGTTTCTCCGACCTTGTGCGCAACGAGCATCTGGTGGTGTCTATCATGGCTGGGGTGTCGACGGCGTCGCTCGAGGCACAGTTCCCACATGTTCAGGCGCGGGTAGTGCGTGCGATGCCGAACCTGCCGGTGCACGTTGGGGCTGGAATGACCGGACTCCACCCCGGACGGTTCGCCAAGGAGGCGGATCTGCTGCGCGCGCAACGCATTTTTGATGCCGGCGGGCGGTCGATCGTCGTTGGGGACGAGTCGCAGATGGACGCCGTCACCGCCCTATCTGGTACAGGTCCGGCCTATTTCTACTTTTTCGTGGAGGCCCTGACTGCCGCGGGCGAACGCGCCGGCCTCTCACGCCAGCAGGCTGAGCTGCTAGCGCGGCAGGCATGCCTCGGGGCGGCACGAATGATGATCGAGGCAGGCGAACCACCGTCGGTACTGCGAGCGAAGGTGACGTCGGCCGGCGGTACAACGCAGGCTGCCCTTACTTCGATGGGCGAGAACAAGGTCTTCGAGAATATACAAGAGGCGGTGCTGGCGGCGTGGCGCCGCAGCCAGGCTCTCGGGCGATAACGAGGGGCAACCCGAGTGTTCGGAAACGTTGGTGCGTCGCCGGCGTACCAGGCGCACGCAGACGCGTGCAAAGCAAGCAAAGGGTACTCCGATAACACTCGACGCCGGGAGCACGACTGGCACCAGATGTCCCCGCTGGGCGGGCACCGCGGTAACGCGTGTTTGGTGGCGTTGATCGCGTAACGCAGTCCGCCTACCATCGAATAACCGCGCCTAAAGGCATTGCCCGCTTGCCTATGGGGGGAAATGAATGTCTGATACCGGACAGCGAGCTTGCCGTGCGCCGTGGCTGAACGGCGGCGCGCGCGCCGTCAAGCGCGCCACCCTCGCTGCATCTTGCGGGCTCAGACCCCCTGATGGCAGTGTGGGCGCGATCGCGCGGCGTCGTCTGACCATCTGCTTAATCTGCTCAGCCTCGGCGATTGGTGCGTCCGTAGGTGTCGCGCACGCCTCCGTTGAACCCGACGCGGCGGCGATGCCCGAGACGGTCGCGGGCTGGGCGTCCGAGTATCTGGTCGTACAGTTTACGCCGAAAGTGGTTGACGCGGCTGCAGCCCGGGCCGGCTCGAAACAGACGGTCACGGAGAGAGCGCTGGCGCAGGCGGTGAGCAACGGGCTGCGCGCGGCTTTCGGGCGTTGGAGCGTTACGCACATTTCTGCGGCCTACCCGCATGAGTTCGGCGACCGGGAGTTGGCTGAGCGCCTGGGGATTGATCGAGTCTATCTCGTCCATGTGCAGCCAGACACAGACTTAGCGGCAATGGCGGCTGACCTCGGGAAATACGCGGACGAGATCGAACTGGCCGGAGTCGATCGCTTGGGCGGCCCCGCGCAGTTTGTGCCCAACGATCCCAGGTTCAGCCAGCAATACGGGATGCACAACACCGGCCAAACGGGCGGGCGCATCGACGCCGACATCGATGCACCTGAGGCCTGGGAGATTCACACCGGCGAGGGCGGCACCGTTACGATTGCGATCATCGACAGCGGCGTTGATCCACACACGGAATTCGCCGGCCGGCTGGTCCTGGGCATCAACACGATCCCCATAGAGGATCCAACACTGACGACAGACTCGTCCGGCCATGGCACCCACGTCGCGGGTATAGCAGCAGCAGAGGGTAACAACGCCGTGGGTATCGCAGGCGTGACGTGGGGCGCCTCGATCATGCCCGTCCGCGTAATCAGCGCTGCGGGCGGGAGCACAGGCGCGGTCGCCGCGGAAGGGCTCGTCTGGGCGGCGGACAACGGTGCGGATGTGTGCAACTTGAGCCTCGAGTACTTCAACCTGGACTCCGCTGCTGAGCAGTTCTTGCGCGGAGCCGTCGACTACGCCCATGGGCGCGGTGCGGTCGTCGTTGCAGCAGCAGGCAACGCTGAAGGGGGTGCGGTGGCTGCGCCGGCCCGCTTCCGTAACTGCATTGCGGTCAGCTACACGGACGATGACGACTTTATCGGTTTCTTCTCGAGCATCGGCGAGGAGGTTGACGTCTGTGCTGCCGGCGACGCCGTCTGGTCTACCGTGCCGGGGAATGGCTACGCCCGCAAGACAGGTACGTCGATGGCGAGCCCGGCGGTGAGCGGTTTGGCAGCACTGATCAAGTCATACGCGCCCGATTTGACCAACGATGGGATTCGCGATGTGCTTAGCTCGACCGCTGACGATCTCGGTCCCCCCGGCTGGGATGAGGTCTATGGTTTCGGGCGCATAAACGCTGCAAAGGCACTCATACGTGCCGGTCAGCCTGTATGGATAATCTCCAGTTTCCCCCCGGACGGCGCAGTCGATGCAGGCCAGCCGTTTGCGATTGGCGCGTCCAGCCCCACGGGGTGGAACTCGATCGAGCTTGTCTTCGCTGGGGATGCGGGAGAGCTCACTGCCCGTGACTTCACGGTCGCGGTCGAGCCATCATCCGTGCAGGTGCCTCGTATAGGGCGAGTTGACTCGAATGGTGCTATGGTCACGCTCCGGTTCAACGACGTGCTGCCCGTGGGCGCTTGGACGACGGTCTGGCATGACGAGAGCGGCACCGGCATCCGCGTGGGGGTGTTGCCGGGCGACGTTGACGGCGACGGGACGACCGCAGCAAGCGATCTGCTTACGCTGATCGACGCCTATACCGGAGTAGCTGGGACTCTGCCCGACTGGTCCACGGACATCGACCGGAGCGGTGAGTTTGACCTGACCGACATCGTGCGTTTGATCGACCTGATGACCGGTGCCGGGGAGTACAACGTATACCTCTCCGCGTCGCTACCCGAGCAGCGCCTCTAGCCCGCGGGGCAGACCTGCTGGCCAACCCCCCCACAATCAGGTACAAAGCCGACGTTGGTAACAAGTGTATGACCTCCGCGCTGGGGCTGCGTGTGGCACGCCTCCACCGCGCCGGTGGTCCCAGCTAGTCAAAGGATATCCAAAATGTTGCCCCCGTTTTCGCCCGAACCGTACGTCGACTTCGGCGAAGCCGAACCGTGCGCCAAGATGCTCGCTGCTCTTGACGGAGTAAAGGGCGAGTTGGGTCGGACGTATCCGCTCTGGATCAACGGCGAATCGGTCATGACCAGCGAGACCTTCGACTCGTGCTCCCCGGGCGATCCCGGCCGCGTCGTCGGGACGGTTGCCAAAGCGAACGCGGATGTGGCGGACAAGGCGGTACGGACGGCAGCCGAAAACTTCCACGCGTGGTCACGCGTCGACCCCGATGTACGTGCCCGCATACTTATCAAAGGTGCCGCGATCATGCGCAGGCGCGTGTATGAGCTGGCCGCCTGGATGTGCTTTGAGCAGAGCAAGAGCTGGATAGAGGCCTATGCCGACGTATGCGAATCCATCGATTTCCTGGACTTTTACGGCCGGGAAATGATGCGCTTGGGCGGCGGACACCCGGTTACGCCTTACCCAGGCGAGGAGAACGAACTGCGTTACATTCCATTGGGCGTCGGGGTTGTTATCCCGCCCTGGAATTTCCCGCTTGCCATCTGCGCGGGGATGACAACTGCGGCACTTGTGACGGGCAACACGGTGTGTCTCAAGCCGGCAAGTACGGCTCCCGTGGTGGCGGCGAAGCTTGTCGAGGTATTGCATGAGGCGGGTCTGCCGAAGAACGTGCTGAACTTTGTGCCTGGTCCGGGCGCGGCAGTAGGTGACGCTATGGTCTGCCATCCGCTTACAAGGTTCATTTCGTTCACCGGATCGCGCGAGGTGGGCGTAGGGATTTTTGGCAAGGCAGCCAAGGTAGGCGAGGGGCAAATCTGGCTGAAACGAACCGTGTTGGAGATGGGTGGGAAAGACTGCATTCTCGTCGACGAGACCGCGGACCTACAGGCCGCCGTCGAAGGTGTGGTGGCCTCGGCGTTTGGGTTCCAGGGGCAGAAGTGCTCCGCCTGCAGTCGGCTCATCGCGCACGAAGCCATCTACGACGACCTGCTAAGTCGCGTAGTAGCGCGCTCACGTGACCTGACGATCGGCGACACCGTTGGGCCTGAAAACATCTACATGGGCGCGGTCATCGATAAGCCCGCATACGACAAGATCAACGGGTACATCGCGATCGGGCGAGACGAAGGGCGGGCGGTGCTCGAAGGAGGGCGCGTACCGGACAATGGGTATTTCATCAGACCGACGATCATCGCAGACGTAGCCCCCAACGCGCGGATCGCGCAGGAAGAGATATTCGGCCCGGTCCTTGCGGTTCTGCGGTGCAAGGACTTTGACGAGGGGCTGGCAATCGCGAATGGGACGGCGTACGGCCTGACCGGCGCCCTGTTCTCGACGGATCGCATGAGGCTGGAACGTGCGCGCCGCGAGTTCCACGTCGGTAATCTCTACCTCAACCGTAAGTGCACCGGCGCCCTCGTTGATGTGCAGCCGTTCGGCGGGTTTAATATGTCCGGAACCGACTCCAAGGCCGGCGGGCGTGATTACCTCCAGCTTTTCATGCAAGGCAAGAGCGTAACGGAGAGGCTGTAGCGCACCGTGAAGTGATCAGGTGTACCGACCGGCAACTGCCGCTGGTGCCACAAGATGTTCATCATAACAGCCGATACGCTTGCACAGACACATCCACCACCCGCCGACCATCTGCTGAGTATCGGGGCAGCCGTTCTCCTCGGAGGCATCGTGGGCCTCGAGCGCGAGCTGCGCGACAAGCCCGCCGGGTTTAGAACGATCATACTCATTGCCGTCGGGGCGTGCATCTTCACGATCCTCTCGCAAGAGATCGGCGGGCCCGATTGGAACAGCACGCGCATAGCCGCCCAGATAGTGACCGGAATCGGCTTTCTCGGCGCGGGGGCGATCCTGCACGACCGCAGCAACGTGGTTGGTCTGACGACCGCGGCGACGATTTGGGCGGTGGCGGCGATCGGGATGGCAGCCGGCTTCGGCGACCTGGGGCTCGCGGCACTGGGGACCGGCGCGATTCTCGTCGTGTTGCTTGCGTTCGATCTGGTAGAAAGGTGGATCGGTGAGCGGCGTGACATCCAGGAATACCACATCCTAACCCGTAACGAAGAGGACGCGAACAAGCGGATCAACGAGCTATTCGTACGCGCGAATCTACGCACGCGCAAGCGCACCTGGTACGAGGACGGCACGTCGCTTGTCTTCGACGTTTGGGCGATGGGGGCGAAGTCTGACCACGAGCACCTGCGCATGAGTTTGGCACGCTCAGACCAGTACCAGCTACGCCGATCATAGGCACCGAGGGCGAGGTGCGTGCCAGAATCGGCCTCGGCGGTGCCGCCAGAACTGTCACGTCCCCCGAGGACGGGGCTGTCCGCGCCCGGCATGGAGCCCCTCGTTCACCGGCAGAGGGTCCGGGTACCGCCACCCACCACCTGCCCCACTCGCAGCGGTCGACGATGTAGCCGGCACTTGGGATCCTTGTGGGACTTCAAACCGCGCAGAGAATGTGGCAGCTGTGCCGTGCGAGGCCGGCGCTAGCACGTCGACGGTTCTGGAGACGGCAAAGCATGTGGTACGAGACGAGATACGGGGCGCTGCTTCAAAGACTTGGGTTCGCCACGTGCATGGCCGCCTGTCTCGGGTTCAACACGGATCCGGAGTCTCCGCCTGAACCAACGACAGCAGCTGCGAAGGAGGGGGATTGCAGCGAGCTGCGCCGACGCCTCACCGACTCTGAACAGGCATTGACTGATCGCGGCGCCGTTATTGGCCGTAGGCTTGAGACACTCACCGCCGAGCTGGATGATTCCGGAGGCCAGAACGACTCGGTGCCCGCTACGGGGCAGGCAGACCGCAAAGAGGAGCTGGTCGCAGAAAGAGCGGCTCTCCAAAACGAACTGAAGTTCCTCGAGGCGGCCGAAACCGCCTGGCAGGCGGCTTTGGATTCGTGTCAGACCACCGCACGATTACGGGAGGAGTTGCATCAGGCTCAAGCTGATGGTCCGCACGAGCCGGGCGAGTTTGTGGCTGGCGATGTAACGGCCTTGCAGTCCCAGCTCGACCAGATCCAAAGCGCTCACGACGCATCGGAAGAATCGAATGCGGTGCGCACTAAGCGACTGGAGGAGATCGCGGAGGCAATAGAGCAGGCTGACAAGCAGGCCAGGCCGCTACTGGAGGCCGAGCAATCCGCCCTCTTGGCGGAGTGCGCGTCCATTACGTACAAGAGCAGTGCCCGCGATGCCGAGCGCACTCTGCTGGAGGCCCGACTGGCGGCCGCCCGGGAGGTCGTTGGAGCAGTCGGAGGTCCTCAAGCTGAGCCGACCGTTCAGGTACAAGCCGCTGATGAAGCCGACGCCCTTAATAAACAACGGTTGGCCGAGCAGCTTGATGCTGAAGCGCGGAATCGGCTCGAGTTTACACGACGACGTCTCGACGCCATCGAGAACGAACTCGAAGAAGTCTCAGTAGAGGGAGCTGAAGCGGCTGAGTTGGAGAATGAGCGCGAGTACCTCAAACGTGTGGAGAGCTATGAGCAACGTCGCCTCCACCAGGCCGAACTGCACAAGCGTACCGGGCAGCAAAAAGAAGGCATCGGCCAGGTACGCCAACGCATCGAGGAGGCCAGAAAGACCCTCGAACAACTCCGGACGGAACGCTCGGCGATGAGCCTGGCGGAGCGTCGGGAGCGAGCGGCGAATTACCGACAGCAGGCTGAGGCGACTCATAAGGAGGCGAACGCACTTGAGGCGCAGGCAGCGGCGGAGGAGAAGGAGATCGAGCCCCTCCAGCAACTTCTTCCAAGCCTTGAGGCGGTAGAACAGGCGCTTAACGAGCGGCTCGAAGCGGCCGGCAACCTGCCCTACTCCGACGTCGCGCGACTTTCACAGCATGTTCGGCGCATGCGAAAGCAACTCGATGCCGAGCGGCAGCAGGTCGATCTGATGGTTGCGACCACAGAGAACGTCGTCTACGCGAAGAAGCGTCGGGCGACGTTGATGCGAGGTTTGGCCGACCTACATGTCCAATGCGCCGAGGTGCTTGTCCCCTCCGTGCCATCGTTTTGGGTGCGGCAGCGCAAGATCATTGAGTCCATCGCTATCCTGGGAGGCGTGATCATTGCAACGTACCTGTTGCAGTTGCTGATATGGCTGGTACGGCAAATCGTTCCCGTCCTGAATGCGATGACGGGCATGCACCTATCCGCGAAACGCCTCGGTACGCTGCTCAGCTTCGCCGGCAGCATTATCAAACTGTTTGTCTGGATCTTCGGTGTTGTGGCAATCCTCAACCAGTTCGGAGTCGAGCCCTCCACGAGCACCGGCGCCATCGGCCTGATCGGATTGATCATGGCCGGCATGTTTCAGCAGATTGTGGTCGATTTCGTAAAGGGCTTGGATATCGTGGTCGGTCGTCACTACAACGTCGGCGATTTTGTTCAAGTCGACGGCAAGTACGGACATGTCGTGGATTTCAACGTAAAATACACGCGCATAAGGACTGTCTCGGGACAGCAACTCAACATCCCGAACAGCCGGTGCGTTCCGTCGCAACGGTTCCCCGACGGTTACGTCAACAACTACGTGGACATCATGCTCAAGACAGGGGCTGACGAAGAACGCGCGCGGGAGGCGATAGAGCCTACCTGCCAGGATCTCAACCAGCGCATCGAGCCCGTTCGGGAGAAACCGGCCCTGGCGTGGCGCTTCTCCGGTCCACGGGATCAGGTAACGCTCCGTTACCGCGTTCGTGTGCTGCCGGGGTGTGGATGGGTGGTAACGGATCACTTCATCCCCGCAGTGAAAAAGGCACTGGCTGAGGCGGCGATTGAGACCGTTGCAGAACCAGTAATGTTCTACATCAATCGAATAGAGACGTTCCGCAAACTGTTCAGCAGGCGTCTTAGCGAAGAGGAAATCGTGCGGGAGATGGCCCAGGATGAACAGACCACGGAAGCGGGCGAGTCGACATCCCGCTCCATCCAAGCGGATCAGAGTGCTGGGTGGAGCCCCACTTCGCCGGAATAGCTGTTCCTACGCGGACAAACGCCGTACACGACGGTCATACCGCGCGGAGCGAGCCGCTGGTTTCGAACGACGTCAACACTGACGCCAACCGCTACAACATGAAGTGAACAGGCGGCACGAGCCGCCGCGAGTCTGCCCCTTGCGCCAGCGTGACGCGCGAAAGTGGCTCACCCGATTGCGAAGGGCGGGAATGTCGAGGCCGTCCCACGCGTGCCACCGCGGCGGCGCGAACCATCCGAGGGAGGCCTGCCATTCTTGCAGGCACCGGCCGTGGCCACCGGCAGTTCGCAGCGATCGCGATCCACTGCCCCGGTGCGTCGATCGAAGCCGAACTCGTCGTCTTGTCGATCGAACCGGTTCGGGGATGGTGGCTACGGAGATGCCTGGGGAAGCTCATCCCACGGCGTTTTGCACTTCGGGCCGACGACTACGAGTGGGTTCGGGAGAGTAGACTGAATGGCCTCAAGCTTACTACCGAACACGAGTTCTTTGATGATGTTGTGGCCGGCGGCCCCCAGGACGACCAGGCTGTTGTGAGGTACGTCGTAAAGGTTCTCCGTGAGCTCTCCGCTGTCGTACAAGCGCCAAGCAACGTCCGGGCCCGACATGGCACCGAGGATCCCGGCCTCCTACAGGGCCTTTTCGCACTCTGCCTTCGTT
>JBHHXS010000111.1:0-10324 GCA_046757145.1 Phycisphaerae bacterium
AATCCCTGTCAGCGACGCCGACCGCGTGTGGGCGTATCCTCGCTGCACCCGCGCGCGGAGCGTGCGCTTGTTCATGCGGTAATTCCGGGTCGATCCCGCCGGCGGCTCGCCGAGAATGAGTGACAGGGAGCATCCGCGCCGACACGCCGCTCCCAACAGGGAGGACCTGTCATTCCGCATTGCCACGCACAACTGTTCCTTGTCGTTCACCCAGTAGTAGCACTCATCGGGTGTCAGCCTCCTGGTCAACGGTGCGGCGGTGCTGATCTTCTTGACACCCAGCGGCACGATGACAACGGTGGCGTGGCCGGCGCAGCCGACGGCCAATAGCAAGCACGCAGCGGGAACGCCTTTCGTGGCGCGAGGTATCAGCAGAGAACGTCGCCCGTCCACTGCGCTTGTTGGAGTCGATCCCCGCCGTGACTGACTACGCATAAAGGGGGAACTGCCGGCAGAGCGCTCGTACCTCGCCGCGTACCGACTCAATGACCTGCGGCGCCCCTTTTGTAGTTAGGACGCGGTCGATCATCCCGGCTATGGCGCTCATCTCCTGCTCTTTCATGCCCCTTGTAGTAACCGCGGGGGTCCCGATGCGCAGGCCGCTGGTCTGCGTGGGCTTTCGCTCATCGAAGGGGATCATGTTCTTATTCACGACGATGCCTGCCTCGCCAAGCCAATTCTCAGCCTGCTGGCCGGTCACTTCGGGATAGGCAGGCCTGAGGTCAAGCAGCATCAGATGGTTGTCCGTTCCACCGGATACCAGTCGGTTCCCTTTTGAGACCAGTCCCGCAGCGAGGGCTTGTGCATTGTCGAGTATCTGCTGCTGGTAGGTCTTGAACTCCGGCTTCAGGGCCTCTGCGAATCCGACGGCCTTCGCAGCGATGCAGTGCATAAGCGGTCCGCCCTGGCTTCCGGGAAACACTCGGGAGTCGATCTTCCTGGCGTGCTCCTGCTTGCACATGATGAATCCGCCCCTCGGGCCGCGAAGCGTCTTATGGGTAGTGGATGTGACAATATCGGCCGTTGGGACGGGGCTGGGGTGAAGGCCGGTCGCGACCATACCAGCAATATGTGCGATGTCGGCCATGTGCAGAGCTCCGACGCTGGAGGCGATTTCAGAGAACCTGTCGAAATCGATGGTCCGCGGGTAAGCCGATGCGCCCGATATGATGAGCTTAGGCTGATGTTCCCGTGCCAGACGGGCTATCTGCGAGAAGTCAAGCTGCTCGGTCTTCGGGTCCACCTCATAAGGGACGATATGGTACAGCAAGCCGGTCATGTGGACCTTCAGCCCGTGGGAGAGATGTCCGCCGTGAGCCAGGCTTAGTGACAGAATAGTGTCACCTGGCTGCAGCGCGTAGAGATAGACGGCTGCGTTGGCGGAGGCGCCGGAGTGGGGCTGGACGTTGGCATGCTCGCATCGGAAGAGCTCCTTCACTCGTTCGCTCGCAAGCGCTTCGACGGCATCCATGTTGTCGCATCCGCCGTAGTAACGCTTCCCCGGGTATCCCTCGGCGTATTTATTGGTGAAGACCGAGCCCAACGCCTGCAGAACCGCTTCCGAGACGTGGTTCTCCGAAGCGATGAGTTCGATAGTGTTCTGCTGACGTTCCACCTCCGCGTGCATCGCGGGCAGGATTTCCGGATCGGTCTCTGCGATAGCCTCGAATCTCGCACGGGTTGCGACGGTCATGGGGCACCTTTAGTATCTAACGCCATCGATTTCATTTGCTGGTGCACAGGCTACATGCCATACCGCCGAAAATCAAACGTGACGCTTTCCGATGCCTCAGGTGAATAAGGTGGGGCTGAGGTGCCCGGTAGCTGTCAAGCCGGCCTCGTCGACGGCGCCGGACTCGCCACCACAGGCGCTGAATATACGGTGCAAACAAGCTCACGCTCGCGCGGCATGCTGCGCGCGTGGCCGGTGCGGAGACCTGCGCTGCTTCACCGCGACTGTGCGAGGCCCGGGTCGTGATGCCGTCAGCGTACATGCAGCACGACGTGCAAGAAGCGCACACATTGGCGCTACATGCCCTTCTCGAGATCCACTCCCAGCCCGTCCCCTACGCGGTTGATGTAGTTGAAGAATGAGACCACCTGGGTTGCGTCGCTGATCGCCCGATCACTCAGGCCCAGGCTCCGCAGACGAGCGATGTCGGCCTGCGTGATGCTGAATGGCGCCTGCGTGAGCTTCACCGCGTGATCGCAGAGGGCACGATCCACCTCGTCAAGCGCAGCTCCGGTGTAGTCCGTTTCGATCTGCTCGACCCATTCGGCGTCATCGACCTCAGCCCGGAGGTCATAGGCGTGGGCCTTAGTTCAGTACCGGCACCCGTTGGTTTTCGAGACTACAACGGCGAGCATCTCGCGCTGCCTTCTGGTCAGCGGCGACTCGCTGCGCATGACAGCGGCGTACAGCTCCATGCACGCCTTGAGGGCAGCGGGGCTCTGGCTTTGTATCTTTAGAATGTTGTACAAGCGCCCGGCGCGCTTCACCGCTGCTTCGTACACCTGCGCAAGCACTCCCTGCGCATCCTTCTCTTCGACGATATCGATCCAGGCCATGGAACGGCACTCCTACGATCATTCTACGGTCACCGTCGAGTGCTTCTCGACGAGGTAGGTGTATAGGGATTCGACATCTTCATTGTACATGCGAACACAACCGAGGGAAGCATTGCGTCCGATGGAGTCCGGCTCAATCGTTCCGTGGATGCCATATCGGAGTTGCCCCACCGCCTCACCGCTGACGCCCTCAAGCCCGATCCATCGCTCGCCTAGCGGGTTATTAGGATCGTCGGCGGCGATGATCTTCCCGCCACGCGGGGGGTAGTACGTGGGGTTCTTGAGCTTCGTGGAAACGCGCCACTCACCCGCCGGCGTGCTGCCCTCGATGCCCAGCCCTACGCGGTACCGCTTTACGAAGGTGTCGCCCAGGTAGAGGTCTAGCGAGAAGGAATCTCTGGTTATCACCGCCCGGAAGGGACCTTTGATGATCTTGAGCGTCTGCCCGGCGCGTATCATGTTCTTATCGCGGAGGCCGTTGACATCAGCCAGCAGGTCGGCGGGTATCATGTTGGGGGCGGCGATCTTCGCCAGCGTGTCGCCGGTCTTGATCACATAGCGCATGACGTAAGGATCGTCACTGAACAACCGCGGCGAGAAGAGCGTCTCGGCTCCGATTCGCGCCAGCTCGGCCCGCAGGAACCTGAGTTCCTCAGCGCTTGGCGCATGTTTCAGCGCCTCATTGAAGTACGCCCTTGCAGCGATGGGATTGCCGTCGGCCACCGCCTTGGTCCCCGCGTCCATCAGGGCCCTAACGGTTGCTGGAGAAGGCTCAACGGTGTCCGGGGTAAAGGCGGGGGGCGCGTCGCTCGGCCTCCCTGCGGAGTCGTCCGGCAGAGGCATCGGCTCCACGGCAGCTGTAGGGCGATCGGTTACCGGCCCCTCTTGCGGAGTGAGCGTCAGGGTGGAATCAAGCTCGTCATGGTCATACGCGCGCGCCAACAGCCACCACGAGCCCAGCCCGCATACGATACAGAGAGTAACGAAGCTCCAACGCGAGCGGTGACGACGTTTGCGGCGGCGTCTTGCCATCAGCCTGCCTCCATGCTAGGGATTAACAATCTACGGTGTAGACCATAATATGTGATTGTGGTTCTGCTGCAACGGGCTCAGCGAGCAGGTGCCTTGTGTGCGGACGCTTCAGAACCCCGCTGACCGGCCGGCTGAAATCGGGCGCATTCCATTATGGAAGTAAGAGTAGCGAAGTCCCGTGGCTTCTGCTTCGGGGTCGAGGATGCGATCGAAATCGCGCAAGCCGCACTTGAACGACGCGGTACCGGCGGCGTCGTCGCGCTCGGGCCTGTAATTCACAACCGGCAGGTGGTCGACAGGCTCGGCAAGGCGGGTCTGAATCAGTCGGGCGAGCTGGAGAGCGTGGACCCGTCCAAGGCTGTTTTGATTCGATCACACGGTGAGTCGCCTGAGACATTCCAGCGCGCGAGGGAGAGGGGACTCGAGATTGTCGACGCTACCTGCGTTCTCGTAAAACGTGCTCAGAACGTGGTGCGTCAGCTCCACGAGGAGGGGTATCACGTGGTGATGATCGGTGATCCCAACCATCCCGAGGTGCGCGGGGTTATCGGCTACGCTCCGAATGTCACGGTTGTGGACTGGGGAACCGATCTCAAGACCGCGTTGCCCCACAAGGAGCGCATTGGGATCGTCGCCCAGACAACGCACTCGCCCGCCCACGTCGCCGGTATGATCGCTGAGATTGTCAAGAGGCCGTATCGGGAGGTGAAGATCATAAACACGCTATGCCTCGAGGTGACTCGCCGACAGGAGGCGGCCGTTGCTCTGTGTGCTGACGTGGATGTAATGTTCGTCCTGGGTGGGCTGCACTCCGCCAACACTCGTGAGATGGCAAGGCTATGCGAAAAGCAGGGATGCCCTACCTTTCACATTGAAGCGTGGAGTGAGTTCAAGGCGTCCATGGTGGAGAAGCGCAGGGTGGCCGGCGTTACCGCAGGTGCGTCCACACCGGCGGAAGTGATTGACGAATTCGTGGACAATCTACGGGCGTGGTAAACCCCGCGGACCCATAACGGACAAACTCGCCACGGAGGCCGTTCCACCGGCGCGCTCTTAACCGGCGTCGTCTCTCCCCCCCTCCGGTAACTGCGGCTGTTGCTGCAGCGCTTGTTCTCGGAAGGGATCTGTAGTATCCTACCCGCTGGGCAGCTCGGTAGCAGCTGCGACGGAGGGTAGGGGCGGAAACACGTTCCCGTATGCATGGGCCCCCGTTTGAGCGACGTACCGGGTGAACTGGCTTCCCGGGACGGTTATCGGCGCTGCATCTGGACCGATGGGGTGAGTCTGGACGACGAAGGAGAGAATCATATGAAGAGGGTTGTCTTCAGGTTATCGGCTGTAGCTGTGCTCTTGGTGCTGCAGAGCCGCGACGTGTCCGCCGCACCGATGGGTACTGCCTTCACGTACCAGGGACAATTAAAAGAGGGGGGGCTGCCGGTAAACGCCACCTGTGATCTGGACTTCAGCTTGTGGGATGATCCGGTCGCAACGAACGCGGGTAATCTGTTGGGCGATGTTACGGTCTCGGGGGTCGAGGTAGTGAACGGACTGTTCACTGTTGACCTCGATTTTGGCGGCGGCCAGTTCGATGGGGACGCACGCTGGCTCGAGGTGACCGTGTGCTGTATTTGGCCGGACGATCCGGCAGGCTTGTGCTCAAGCCCACCAACCAACTTTTCGACGTTGGAACCGCGCCAGAGGTTGACGCCCACGCCATACGCCCTTCGCGCTGAAACAAGCGGCGACGGCTCCCCGTGGGAGGTCAACGGGACTGCCATCTACTACAACGCCGGCAACGTCGGTGTCGGGACATCCAGCCCGTTGGCGTCACTGCAGGTCGGCGACTTAGGCAACTGGAGCTGGGCCCAGGGAGACGGGTGGGGCGACTTCAGCCTCAATAACGGAGTCGTCGGCTTCTCAATCGGCGTCGCTACCGCGGGTGGAGGCACCGGAGACGTGAGGATGTGGCCCACCGGAGGTACCGAACGTCTCATAATCGGTAACCCGACCGACGGCGACATCCTGTCCGTTCGCAGTGGCAACGTCGGCATCAGGACCCTTTCTCCGACCCACACACTCACGGTCGCTGGCAGTCATGACGTCTTCCGCGCCGGCGGAGCCAACTCCTGGTTCGAGGTGTCAGCCGGTGGGAACACCCGGCTGAGCTTGGGAGACGGTGCCGGGAATGAGGCCGGCATTATTCTCGGCAGGGAGAATGCGGCCGGAGAGAACGTCGTGCAAATCCTCGGCTGTGATGATGCCGGCAACTGTCCCGCCGCAACGAGTTTCCATGAGAACGGCAGAGTGGGTATCGGCACCGATGATCCCGCCCGAGAGCTCGAAGTCGTCGGTGACGTGTATCTAGACGGCAGTGACGATGTGCTGCTTGGTGACGTGGGTACATACGGCCACGGCATGCGTGTAACCGGCACAAGAACCGGCCCTCCTCCATTCCCCATACTCACGTCACATCGGGGCAACGTATCGTACGACGGCGACGCCCTGAGGCTGCTCGCTGCTACTTCGGGCGTATTCCTACCTACGGAGATTCCCGAAACCGCCGGGATCACGATTCGCAATGGTGGCAGAGTCGGCGTGGGAACACCAGATCCGAGCGCCGCGATGGAGATAGCATCCAACAGCACAACGACCAACCCTCAGTTGCTGCTCACCGAGAACGAGCAGGATTTCTCCCGTTTGACCTTCTCGAATACGGAGAATGCGCGCTTCTGGTCCGTCGCGGGCTCAACACGAGATGCGGGCGACGGGTCGGCCAGTGATGATCTGAACTTCTATCACAGTGTAGCCGGCAACGTCATCAACATCAGCTATGACGGCAGTGCGAAGGTCGGGATAGGGACAACAGCGCCGCAGGTCAGGTTGCACGTGCGCGGAGGCACTGATACATCCCCAGCTAGGGGCGGCTACCTTGTCCTGGGGTCGACGGCGGGCACGAATATCTCGATCGACAACAACGAGATCATGGCCCGCAACAACGGTCAGCCCGCAACTCTCTTCCTCAACAACGAAGGGGGATTAGTGCGTGTGCCCGTACTGGAGATCACGGGCGCGGACGTTGCCGAGAGATTCCCCGTAACCGACGAGATCAAGCCCGGCATGGTCGCCGAAATCGATCCCGATGCTTCGGGGCAGCTTCGGCTGGCGCGCGGGGCCTATAATCGACGGGTCGCCGGCGTCGTGAGCGGGGCCAATGGGCTTTCGGTCGGTGCCGTGCTGGGCAACCTGCCCGGGTCTGAGAATGCACCGCCGATAGCACTCAGTGGCCGTGTCTGGGTCCATTGCGACGCGACGGCGGCGGGAATTGAGCCCGGCGACCTGCTGACGACATCCGACACCCCCGGTCACGCCATGAAAGTCGTTGACCACGCGAGGGCCCAAGGCGCCATCCTGGGCAAGGCAATGACTCGGCTTGACGAGGGCAAGGGTCTGGTGCTGGTTCTCGTGAGCCTGCAGTAAGCGCGCTATGTGAACGGAGGAATCAGCTATGAGAATACCAACCTTGCTTACGACGGTCGTGCTGCTGACGGGCGGCGTGGCGCTGGGACAGAATGTGCCCGAGCCGCTACGCGAGGACCAGGATAAGTACGCGCCGGTCAATAGCATTCCCGAGGGGTACATGTTCATCGAGGGGGACATCGTCGTTCCCGAGGATTACTTTGAAACAGGAGGAGAACGCGGGACGTACGGCGGCAGCAGGTGGCCCAACGGCATCCTCCCGTACGTTTTCGATGCCAACGTAAGCGCTACGAATCGTTCGAGGGCGATCAACGGCATGGCCCAATGGGAGGCTGTCGTCAACGTCGATTTCAGGCCGCGCAACGGCGAGGCCGACTACCTCCATATCCAAAACGCCACTTTCAACGCATCGGAGGGTGTGGGCATGGCCGGTGGGCGCCATGACATCTGGATCACCAGTTGGACGAACACCTTCATAATTGCCCATGAGTTCGGCCATGCTCTTGCATACTGGCACGAGCAGTCCAGGGCTGACCGTGGCACCGCATGCAACGGGGGGGCGTGTATACAGGTCAACCTAGGCAACGTATGCCAGAACTGCTGCTCGGGGAGTTCGTGCAACTCTCAGTTCGCAGTTCGCGGAGGAGGAGGAGAATACGGACCGTATGACTTCGACTCAGTCATGCACTACGGCCAGTGCTCGTTCAGCAGCTGCGGTGCATGTCCTAACGACGGCACGTGTACTGCTGGCGGGCGGACGATAACCGTGCTTCCGCCGAACGACACACAATGGCAGGGCGCCATCGGGCAGCGCAACCATCTGAGCGATTGGGACGTGCTCGTAATGTCCTTTCTTTACCCCGAGGACAACTGGCGATTTGTCGACCGGGTGTGCCAATGCCCCTTCCTGACAACCTGCTTGGAATTCGGGACGTTCTCATGCCCCTACCGGCGCTTCTCGACCGGCGTTAGCAATACGCCTGCAAGGGGGACGCTTTGGATTCTAAGGCCGGGTAACTACGCTGCAACCGGCACCCACTCGAAGGCGATGACGCTGCGTGCTCCGCTTGGCGGCGTCGTTCTGGGAAACTAACTCCGCATGCGGATTAGGACTGTCATTGATAGGCAAATGCGAGGTAAGCAATAATGAAAGACCGATACTACTCACCAAGGAGGAGATTAACCGGGTGCGCCGTGCTGCTGGCGGGGGCGGTGATGCCGGGCGCATTGAGCCGAATCAGTCTTGCCGACCCTTCTCCAGACGGAGCTCCTGGAATCACGTACGACCTGTCGTGGTTCACCGTTGACGGCGGCGGAGCGATGCAGAGCAACGGTGGTGATTACGTCCTGTCGGGGACGATAGGCCAGCCGGACGCCGGCAGAGAGGTCATGGTCGGCGACGCGTTCGAGCTGACAGGCGGTTTCTGGTTCCGGATTCCGCCAGGGGACTGCGAGGATGACGGAGACGTGGACCTCAACGACTTTCAGGCGTTCGAGGGGTGTCTAACGGGGCCGGAGGTGAGCCCGATCGCCGATGCGTGTCGGTGTTTCGACGTTGACCGCAACGGCGTCGTTGATCTCGTCGATTTGGCATTGGTGCAAACCACCTTTACGAGCCAATAGGGGTACGGCAACCCATGACGCAAGACGTCTGCCGTCTCAGATGTGTGCTCTAAAGACCGTGCGCGGCAACGCTACATCGTCCCGAGCCCCGAGCCGGAAAGCACAAGCGACCCGTGCGTGAACTCCGCTCTTGCGCTTCGAGGCTCGTATTCGTGGCGACGGATGGACCACAATGATGTAGCCGCCGCCGATCGGATCGTGGCGGAGGGTGGTAGTTCAGAACGCGGGCGTTCGACGAGCCCGAGGTCACTTATTGCTTCGGGTTCCAGTCCTTGTCGATGACTTTGCGCAGTGTGACGCTTGGGTCGTTCCGCGAGAGCTCCTGCATCAGGCGGTCGAGCGTAAGCGCGAGCTGGCTCTGCTGAGTATGGGCATAGGCGTGTTCTTCGCGTAGCAGCTCCCATTCGCATGTGATCTCGTCCAGCACGCCCTCAATCGAGCTGAGCAGGGACGCTAGGGCAGAGACCCGCTCGTCGAGCGCGCGAAGGTCTGCGTCGACATGCGTTGCCTGGGCTGCCTGCGATTTGTCATGCGCCGTGGTCAGGCGCTCTCCGAGTTCGCGGAGCATGACCGCTGTCGCCTGTCGGTCGGCATCGAGTGTCTTCTTCAGCGCCAGAAAATCCGACACAGTCACATGGTCGACCGGGCGCTCGGCTGCTGGCTGCGCCGGTCCCGCGGAGCCCTGCGCCGTGGTCGCCGAGCTGCGGTCGAATGTCCAAGCGGCGCTGACGGCAAGGACGGCGGCGAGCGCAGCGGCCGCTATCGACAGCGCGCCGACCCTCCGGATGTACCGAACGCTGCGTTGCTGGGCTTCTAGCACCTGCTCCGCCCCGACTCTGGCGGTCGTGGCTGCTTCCTCCATCACCCTACGAGCCTCGCGAATTGCCTCAATTGCCTCCTCACCCGCAACTTGCTCGTTTAACTGAGGTGGGAGGGCATCGCTAGGCGTCGTCCACGCCGGTTGCTCGCTCTGACGGGAAGACCTCGGCGGCTTCGGTTCGATGTCCGGTTTCGGATCGCGCGTGCCGAGCGGAAGTTTGGGATCGATGTCGTCGCGAATATGGACCAACAGACGGGGACCTTCTCGACGGGCCACCAGCATGCCATCAGCGAGACCCCGCGTGACAGCGCGGCGTGATATGCCCAACGCACGGGCCGCATCTGTCTTCGACAACCATGGCATTGTCTGCTCCTCCGTGAGTTCCGGCGTGCGCGCTCGCGCCCGGCTTGCAGCGACACACTCGTAATCATCGTCATTCCCAGACGTTTCGCGTTAGCCGCCACGGGATGCCCTCGACTCGCGATAGGCCCCTGGAACCGGACCCCACTGCACTCGGGGTTTGTCAGGTGGCTCGGTGCTAATCGCTGTGTCGGGGAGGCGTGTTCGACTCGGCTGCTCCACGCTGTACATATCGCAGCCCGGGAGCGGCGCGGGCGCGCATTTGTTGGCGGAGGGACAAGCGGCGGCTCGCCCGCTTGCGTCCGATCGGAGCGCTGGCAGCCCGGCGCGCTTTGGGCGGCCCGTCGCCGTGCGCAGCCGGTGCGTTGCGGAGGCAGGTGCCGTTATGTTGCTGCTGGCGCCCGCCCTGGTCGGGGCGACAGCCGCGGCTCAGCCGCCCAAGGC
>JBHHXS010000112.1:0-10264 GCA_046757145.1 Phycisphaerae bacterium
CGCACGGATCGTCCACCGGGCAGGGCTTGGCCTCGATCCATATATCCTGCCTGGTGTTGCCGGAGACATCGTTATTCGAAAGCTCCAGGACCTCAGATGGTGGCAACTCGGGCGTCCCGAAGTTCCAGACGTACAGGCCGAAGTAGTTCCCGGTGATCGTGTTGCCTTCCAGCAGGTAACCATATGGGGCCTGGTTGTCCTCGTCGCTTATCTCGACGCCCGGCCCCAGGTTGTCGCGGATCGTGTTATTCCTCAGGGTAACGTCATGCCCGCCGTCCACCCATATTCCCCCGTCCCACCATTCCTCGATGGAGGCGTCGAGGTTGTTGCCGGTTATTTCGTTTCCTTCTACCAGCACGTTGCTGCTGTCTTCGACCAGCAGCCCGCCGCCCGTGTTGTCGTGGGAGCGGTTGTTACGAATCACGGCATCGGTCAACCCGTACGTGTCGATGCCCGTGCCTAGCCATCTATCCGGCACCTGGGGGTTCGGTCCGTTCCGGAAGGCCTCGCACCCCTCTATGATCACCTCTTGAGAGTCCTCCACGTGGATGCCGTAGCCCTCGACGTATTCCAGCGTAGCCGCGAAGCCATTGTCGTGCACGACAAGATTGCGGAGCGTTATCTTGCTGCTCTGCGTAGCCAGCACCCCAACATCAGTGTATCCCTGGAATTCGACATCCGCGATGACGATGTTGGTGCATCGCTCGCACCGGACACCCACACTGAGTTGACGGGTCCCGTCGAGCCCCGGCGTGCCTCCTTCGCCGCGAAGCGTGATCGGGGCGTCTGCGGCGCCCACCCCTTCCATTCTGACCGCTTCCGTGTACGTGCCCGCTAGAATCGCGACGACATCTCCCGGCTGTGCGACCTCGACGGCGTGAGCGATGGTACGCAGTGCGGTGTTGAGAGTCAGCCCATCGGCACCGTCGCTGCCCAGCGGGGATACATAGTACAGCTTAGACGCCGTGCCGCCGCCGTTGCCCCCATCATCAGGCTCATCGTCGACCACAGGGGCGTTGTCGGAGCCACCGTCCGTCGAGGCGTTGCTGAACACCAGTAGATTCGTGCAACCCGCAGTCATCGCGATCAGTGCACAGGCCAAGCGAACAACCGCCCGCGGCAGCCGTCCATGTGGCATGCCGCTACGCGTTTGGTGGCTCCGCTGGCCCGGTCTAGCCCCGAGCCGTGCGCGCGGACCGGTTTCGGCTGCGCCCGCCCGCTGCGCCCGCCCAGACCTTGGACGACTCGCGTCCGACGCATGGGGTGTTGCGGCGATCGTTCCCAAAGTCGATTCGGTCTGGGCGAGGCGTAAGGTCTTGTCAACTTCTACTGGCTGCATGTTCCAATGTGCTGGAAGTACTCTTCCGCTCCTTTCATGATCTCCTGCGGAGTAAGGTCTTTCTTGTGGGTGGCGATCGACCAGTCATGTCCGAACGGATCGGTCAGCTTGCCGTAGCGATCGCCCCAGAATGTGTCCATCACGGGCATGGTGGCCGAAGCGCCAGCGTCAATCGCTTTTTGGAAGGCCTTGTCGACGTCTTCGACATAGATGTGCAGGGCAACGCTGGTACCCTTCAGGGAATGCGGTGCCTTCCAGCGCCCGGACTGGGGCATCTCGTCACACAGCATGACCACGGAGTCGCCGATCCGAAGCTCGGCATGCATGACCCCCTCCCCGTTGGGGCCCGGCATGCGGAACACTTCCTCTGCACCGAACGCCTTCTTGTAGAAGTCGATCGCTTCACCCGCGTTATGCACCACGATGTATGGGGTAACCGTGTGATAGCCTTCAGGTATCGCCTTCACTGCTGCCATGATGTCATCCTCTCCGCTTGTCCTTATTGGGGCAAGAACCGCTCTCACCACCATCTGCTCGACCCGTTGCCGGATTATGCAGCTCTTGGCCGCCGGCCGCAACCGGGCGGCGCCGGGGGAGCACGGGTTCGGGTGTCCCTGTGCTTACACCTCGACCGGGCTGTCATCGCGGGTGCGTCGGTGGGTAAAGGTCTGGTGCGCTCGCGGGCAAGCGGGTAGGCTACGTCGCATGTGCGGGGCCTGACACGGTGCAGCGTGGGCCCACGTCGGGGCGCGGAGTTGCTGCGGTGGCAGGGCAATACTCGGCGCGACGGCGCGCGTTCCCGTGCGCGGCACGAATGTCCTGCTTCCTGTGGCTGCAGGCCCATAGCAGCGCGTGTCATTGTATGAGGACGTCGGCATCAAGGTGCGGGCGTGCGGAGCGGCCTTAGACGGGCGGTAACGGCGCACAGCGAGTAGTCTACGATGAAGGAGAGCCGCTCCAGACGTTCCCTGAACTTCATACAGCAGATCATTGCAGACGACGTCAACGCCCACAAATGGGACGGGCGCGTTCACACACGGTTTCCGCCAGAGCCAAACGGCTATCTGCACATCGGACACGCAAAGTCCATCTGTTTGAATTTTGGCCTCGCCGCCGAGCATGAGGGGGGCCTATGCAATCTGCGCTTCGACGACACTAATCCAATCAAAGAGGAGGTCGAGTACGCCGAATCGATCATAAACGACGTCCGCTGGTTGGGCTTCGATTGGGGAGACCGCCTTTACTACGCCTCCGACTATTTCGAGAAGATGTATGACTACGCTGTTCAGCTCATAAAGGCGGGCAAGGCCTACGTCTGTGATCTGACCCAAGAGCAGACGCGGGAGCACCGCGGAACGCTTACGACGCCCGGGCGAGACAGCCCCTACCGCAACCGATCGGTCGAGGAGAATCTCGACCTGTTTCAGCGCATGCGGGCGGGGGAGTTCCCCGACGGTTCGCGCGCCTTGCGGGCCAAAATCGACATGGCGTCACCCAACTTGAACATGCGCGACCCTGTCATGTATCGCATCGTGCGGGCCGCCCATCACCGCACGGGTGATGCGTGGTGCATCTACCCCATGTATGATTGGGCGCACGGCCTGGAAGACTCCATAGAAGGTATAACCCATTCCATATGCACTCTGGAGTTCGAGAACCATCGTCCGCTGTATGATTGGTTCCTTGACCAACTTGGTGTGTACCATCCCCGACAAATCGAGTTCGCACGACTCAATCTGACCCATACCGTCATGAGTAAGCGCAAGCTCCTCGAACTCGTGCGGGGAGGGTATGTCTCGGGATGGGATGATCCGCGCATGCCCACGATCTCCGGCCTCAGGCGGCGGGGCTACACGCCTGAGTCCATTCGCAACTTCTGCGATAGCATAGGGGTAGCGAGGTTCAACAGCACGATCGACATCGCACGGCTAGAGCACAGCATCCGTGAGGACCTCAACAAGCGCGCCGCGCGCGTCATGGCTGTGCTACGCCCCTTGCGCGTGGTCATTGAGAACTACCCTGAAGACCTGGCCGAAGAGCTCGACGCTGTCAACAACCCGGAGGACCTCAGTATGGGAACGCGCAAGGTGCCCTTCTCGCGCGTGCTCTATATCGAGCGGGAGGACTTTCGCGAGGAGCCGCCTCGCAAGTTCTTCCGGCTGACACTCGGGCGCGAGGTGCGTCTGCGCTACGCCTACTTCATCACCTGTGTTGATGTGGTAAAAGATGAGCTAACGGGTGAAGTGGTCGAGCTGCGCTGCACCTATGATCCGGCAACGCGAGGCGGGGACTCGCCGGACGGACGGAAGGTGAAGGCCACTATGCATTGGGTCTCTGCCGCCCACGCACTTGAGGCCGAGGTGCGCCTGTACGACCACCTCTTCACCGAGCAATACCCCGAGGACGTGGGCGAGGGCGTCGATTACAAGCGAGGTCTTAACCCCAATTCGCTGGAGACGCTGACGGCGTGTCGCGTGGAGCCGTCACTGGCCAACGCCCGCCCCGGCGATCGGTTTCAGTTCGAGCGCCTCGGTTACTTCTGCGTCGACCCGGACTCCTCGCCGGACAAGCTTATCTTCAACCGCACCGTCACGCTACGCGACACCTGGGCCAAGATCGAAAAGAGACAGAACCAGTAGAGAGCCCACGCACTACACAGATCTCCACCAAGACGCGAGAGTGGACCTCGAAACCATCAACTAAGCGGCAGTGTAGGACGCCGGTTGTCACGGGGGTCAACGTAGGCACCGCGGGGCTCCGTTCGTTGATCTTCGACCTCCTCCGCGATTTCTTGGTCTGCTCGTTCCAGGAGAGGGCGGGGTCGTCGACCGTTCATGTAGCAGTTCGCGAGGGTCAACTGACCGCGAGCGCTGTGTCGTAATCCGACGTGGCACTCTTGCGAATGATCCCTGCATCGTACCCAAAGCGCACGCAGCTCGGCAGGCCTGGCACGCCAACCCGGTGTTTTCACCGCACAAATATGTGACGGCACCGTACCGGCGCTAGCTTCGTTGCGCCAGGCATCTTCGCAGACGGGCGATTGTGCGCTCCTTGCCGAGGAGGACGAGCGTGTCGTGGATTGACGGGCTGATCGTCGTGCCGGTCACCGCGACGCGCACCGGCTGGGCGACCTTGCCGAGCTTTATGTTCTTCTCGTCGCAGACACCGTGAAAGAACGCCTCGAGGGCTGAGGACGACCAGTCAGGCAGTTCGCCCAACCTAGGCAGCAGGTCGGCGAGCATGGCATAACCTTCGCCCTCGTTCTTGGATAGCACCTTGTTGACCGCCCGGGGATCATACGTGATCGCGTCGTCAGCCACGAAGAGAAAGCCCGCCTTCTTCTCGATGTCCGCGAACGTTCGAAAGCCGTGGCAAACGCGCAGGACGTCCACCAGCGTGGCGTCGTCGGCCTCGCGCATCGCTGACGCGAGATGGGAATTGACCGCAAGGAAATCCTTGAATGCTGAAAGCAGTCTCTCCGGGGGGAGCTTAGCCGCCCAGTCCGTGTTGAATGACAGCAGCTTCTCCCGGTCAAAGCGGGCGTTGGTCTTTCCGATCCGCTCCACACGAAAAAGCGCAACCATCTCCTCGAGGCTGAACCGCTCCCGATCCTCCCCTGCCGACCAGCCCAGCAGGGAGATGAAGTTGACCACCGCCTCGGGCAGATAGCCCGCCTCGCGGAAATCACGTACCTCCACCTCCGGCGCTGGAAGGCCCTCGACGGCAGCCTTCTCCTTGTCACGCTTGCTCATCTTGCTGCCGTCCATGTTGAAGATGACCGGTAGATGAGCGTACACCGGGGTCGGGAAGCCCAAAGCACGTTGAAGCGCAACGTGTTTGGGTGTGTTCATCAGGTGCTCCTGGCCTCGAAGTACGTGCGAGATCCGCATCAGCGCATCATCGACGACACAGGCGAAGTGATACGTTGGGAAGCCATCGCTTTTCTGAATAACGAAGTCCTCGAGCTGGTCAGCCGCTACCGTCACCTCGCCGAGTATCGCGTCCACGACGGTAATGGGTTCGCCCGGCGTTTTGAAACGCACGACGACGGGGCGACCTGCCTCGCGGGCGGCAAGGCCTTGATCGATCGTCGGCATTGGGTCGGGCCTGGTATAGTGCACCGGGCGCCTCTCGGCGCGAGCCCGTTGCCTGATAAGCTCGAGTTCCTCCGGAGTCTCAAGGGCGTAGTAAGCGCAGCCGGACTCAAGCAGGCGCCGTAGATGTTCGGTATAGAAGCTTAGCCGTCGACTTTGGTAATATGGGCCTGCCTCTCCTCCGCAGTCCGGGCCTTCGTCCCACTGCAGCCCCAGCCAGCGCAGGTCGTCGATGATCTTGCGCGCCGAGTCCTCAACGTGTCTGGTTTGATCCGTATCTTCGATGCGCAGGACAAACGTTCCCTTCGCCTGCCTTGCCAACAGCCAGTTGAACAGCGCCGTACGCGCCCCCCCGATGTGCAGGTAACCCGTTGGGGACGGTGCGAAGCGTACGCGAACGTCTTCTGCATTTGCTTCAGCCATGCCGGTCCTCAATAGCGTAGTAATGCAGGGCGACGCTCCAAGCGCTCAGTCCAACGCATCATAGCATCGATGTGCAGGGCGTCGTGCGACTCCGCTGCACGCCGGTCTGCCGTTCAGGCGAGCTTCCGATCCTCCTCGGAGACCTCCGTATTAGCTGTCGGTGGAATGCCGCCGTACCGCTCTCGCAGCCTACGTCCCAGCAGAAACAATGGGCCGCTGACAACGTACCATGATGCGATGACCACCAGAGCCGGTGCCTTGAATAGGAAAAACACCGCGAGAAGAAGGACGCAGGCCACAAACTGCCCGAATGGTTGTCGGCCGAGCAGGTACGCCCGATACAAGCGCCTGTAGGGAATCCTGCTTACCATCAGGAAGGCAGTTGTCACAGCTACTACGGGCATCGCATACATGGTCACACGTCGCCCGGTGGGCCCCAACTGGTCCTGCAGGATGATAAGTGCCACCATCACACCCGCAGCCCCCGGACTGGGAAGACCCCGGAACGTTTTGTGGTCATAACCGGCTGCGGCGTGTTCCACGTTATACCGAGCCAAACGCACTGCTGTGAAAGCCACGTAAATCGCCGCCGCCACCCAGCACGTGCGACCGACGAAATGCTCGCTTAATGGGGAAGGGACTATCGAATCCTGGGCTAGCTCGATGGTCATGAACGTTACCATCAATGTCGCCGGCGCCACTCCGCATGTCACAATGTCCGCCAGCGAATCGAGTTGACCACCGAAGTTCGTCGTGCTGAAAGTCGCCCGGGCGATCAACCCGTCGAAGCCGTCGAGCAGCATGCCCAGAATCACCAGGCCGGCGCCCACCGATAGGAATGAGGGCAGCATCCGTTCCAAAAGCGACATTCGCAGGATGGGGCTATCCAAGGTCGGGATGCCCACGCCCGAGTCGTAAATGGCCCGGGAGGCGAAGTGGATAGCCGCGAAACCGCACAACAGGCTTCCCACGGTGATAAGCGTCGGTAGGAACGCCAACGACTTGAGACGCCGCGTGCGACGACGAAGCGGGGAACCGGGGAATCTGGTTACCGACGGCATAGCGTACCCATCATTCAGCGGGCTGTCGGGCGACGATCGTGAGCCCGGCGTGCACCTTGTCACCAGCTTTCACCAACACTTCGGTATTCCGCAGCTTCGGGATGATCAATTCCGTTCGTGACCCGAATTTGATCAGGCCGAAGCGCGCCCCGATCTGCAGGTGGTCATCCGCCGCCGCGTGACAGATGATCCGCCGTGCAACCAACCCAGCGACCTGTCGCACCTCGACCGGACCAGGCATTGGAGCGTCAGGGTCGATCAGCAATGTGTTGGACTCGTTGCGACGCCCCGATTCCGGGTGTCGTGCGTCCAGGAATTCGCCCCTTCGGTACGATAGTTCACGGACGCGCCCGGAACAGGGAGCGCGGTTTATGTGCACATCCATCAGGCCCAGAAACACTCCGATGCGAACTGCGGGGCCGCCTAGTGGCGCGTAATGCTCAAGTTCGCTCACCTCGGTTACCCGCCCGTCCGCAGGGCAGCACACGTCCTCGGCTGAATAGACGCCCCGACGGACAGGATCGCGAAAGAAGAGGATCACGCAGATCCAGACGGCCAACCAAGGAAGCGCCGCCGGCCAGAATATCAGCCACGTGACGACCGCACAAACGCCCAGCACGACGGTGGCGATGGCAATCTCCCGGAGGCCCTCGCGAGCAATCGGCATGGACTATTGAATACCGCGTCAGCTATCTTGCTGCAACCTGCGTGTGCGCTTGTCGGGACACGTGCACGGCTCCCTGAGAAGCCGCCATTGAGCGGACGCCGGGTATGCGTGCGAGGCGTTGCTGACCGTCGCGCACGGCCGCTGGCAGACGTGGGGACGCCTGCAGTAGCCAGAATAAGCCGCGCAGCGCCGTTGAAGCCATGTCCTAACCGAGGCCATTAATGATTGATTAATTCCGCTATGACACTACGGCCGTAGCGGGCATGTCGGACTGTGCGGCTCGTTGGTCGCGGCGCGCACCGCCCGGCGGCACGACGCTAGCGGTCTATCGCGACAAGCGGTGCCCGAATCTCATGACGCGGCACTCACCCGGTGGCACGTGCCCGCACCGGTCCATTGACCCCGGCCTTGTGCATGGTATAGAGTCGGGCTTGCCCTGGTGGAGCCCGCCGATATGCGTGACCGATAACAAATCCGAACGGAGCAACCATCAACGCGGAGTCAACATACATGTCAACAACCATTGTGCACGTGGAAGCCAGAGAGATCCTAGATTCGCGTGGTTTCCCCACGCTTGAAGCGTCGGTCGTCCTGGAGGGCGAGAGCTACGGTGAGGCAGCCGTTCCCTCCGGCGCGTCGACCGGCGAACATGAGGCAGTTGAGCTTCGCGACGGTGACCCGAAGCGGTACGGCGGACGGGGTGTGCTCAACGCGGTCGAACATGTCAACGGCGAGATCGCGGATGCGGTCATCGGGCTTGATGCTACTGACCAGGAAACCCTTGATCAATTGATGATTGACCTGGACGGCACCCCGAACAAGGGGCGTCTAGGCGCCAACGCCATCCTCGCCGTCTCGCTTGCCGCTGCCAAGGCCGCAGCGAGGGCGTGCAATCTGCCCCTTTTCCGGTATCTGGGTGGGCCGCGAGCGCATGTCCTGCCGGTGCCTATGATGAACATCTTGAACGGGGGCAAGCACGCGGACAACAACGTAGATTTTCAGGAGTTTATGATCCAGCCTTGGGGGGCGCCGTCGTTCCGCGAAGCGCTCCGCATGGGCGTGGAGTGCTTCCAAGCGCTGAAGAAGGTGCTTAAGAAGAAGGGGTACAATACCAACGTCGGTGACGAGGGGGGCTTCGCCCCTAGCCTGCAATCTAACGAAGAGGCTCTGGCTGTAATAGGAGATGCGGTCGAATCCGCCGGATATGTCTTAGGGAAGGACGTCCACATCGCTCTCGATCCCGCAACGTCGGAGATGTTTGATGCCCAGACCGGCCGGTATAGCTTCTTCAAATCCGCCCCCGACACCAGTATGTCCTCGGAGGAGCTGATCGCCTTCTGGGCCGGCTGGTGTGAGAAGTACCCGATTCGCAGCCTGGAGGATGGACTGGCCGAAGATGACTGGGAGGGCTGGAAGACTCTGACGCGTCGCCTGGGCGAACGAGTGCAGCTCGTGGGTGACGATCTGTTCGTGACTAATACTACCCGGCTGCAACGTGGGTTGGGGATGCAGGCAGCCAATTCCATCCTAATCAAGGTGAACCAGATCGGTACGCTGACCGAAACGTTCTCAGCGATCGATTTGGCGATGCGCAACGGGTGGACGACGGTGATCAGCCACCGTAGCGGCGAAACGGAGGACACAACGATTGCCGACATTGCAGTCGCCGCCAACGCGGGACAGATCAAGACGGGAAGCCTCTGCCGCAGCGACCGTATCGCCAAGTACAACCGCCTGCTTCGAATCGAAGACCATCTGGGTGAGGCCGCGGTGTATGGCGGCGAGTTCTGGAGTAGATGAGCGATGGGCTCTGCGTTTTGGCGCGGTGACGCGCCGCCTGCGGTTGCCGCAGCGCCGGCAAGTGGCAAGCTTGTGTTCTGGCTGCTGGCGCTGATGGGGGTGTCGACCTTCGTGCCCTGCGTGCTTCTACCGCAGTGGCGTCAGTACCAGGCACTCAGCGTCGCCGAACAAACCGCACAGCACCGCCTGGATGTGCTGCATGGCCGTATTGAACAAGAAACACGTCTTCTAGAGGCTCTCCGCAGCGACCCGGCGGTCGTCGCCCGCTTCGCCCGACGGGATCTGGGGTTCCACCGGGCGAACGAGCGCGTCGTGCGCTTTTCGGCGCCGCTGGTTCCTGCGGCTCGTGCCGACCGCTTTACTCCGTCGCCGGTGGCACCGCCGCCCGTGTTGGCCCGCCTTGCCTCGTATCTGCCAGACTACAACTACGACGCCGTCTTCTGCGAGGATGACACCAGGCCGATCATCATGGCACTGTCGCTAGGGTTGATCGCGGCAGCTTATGTGCTGCTCGGGAGACGTCGTGCCTGAGGCGTTCTCCAGGAATCTGGTCAAACCTGCGAGGATGAGCTTCCGATCGTATACCTGCTCCGCCAGGCGCCGGGCCGAGGCGCCCATCGCCGCAAGGCGTTGAGGCGATTCGACGAGTTGAGCGACGGCATCGAAGCAACTTTGGGGATCGCCAGCCGTATAATTCACGCCGCAGCCTGCTTGCTCGACAAGGGCGGCACATTGCCCGGGAATCGTATTAAGAACCGCGGCGCCGGCTGCCAGATAATAGAAAACCTTGTTAGGCAAGTAGATCAGGGCGTCGGGGACGCAAGCGTTGAAGCCGGCGTCCGCCTGCGTCAGTAGACACGCCCATTCAGGAAACTCGAGG
>JBHHXS010000113.1:0-10248 GCA_046757145.1 Phycisphaerae bacterium
GGGGCGATCAGTTCGCTGACGCTGGGCGGCACGAGTGATTTTCTTCGTGGGACGGCCGTGTTCGAGATTGAGTGCGCGACGTTCGATCCGGAATGCGATATTGACGTTGATTTGTTTGATTACCGGTTGCTGCGGCCTTGCATTGCGGGGCCGGGCAGAGCCCCGGCGGTCGGGTGCCGACGGTATGATGCGGACGGGGACTCAGACGTGGACCTGAAGGATGTGGCAGCGTTTCTCGTCCAGTTCACCGGGCAACAATAGCACGCGTATGGCGCCGACCGGCGACGCTGACGAGCCCCATTACCATGCGCCTCGGTGGGGGCATGACTAGCAGATTCCCGCGTCTGCAAGCCGGGCGACGCGGCTGGAGAGACAAGTGCGACACGGCGCGCGGCGATCGACATTGTTTCTTGCCTTTCTAGGTCTCCCGACCTCGGTGTGCGAAACAGCCCTCGGGGCGATCGCCACTTTCACGCCTGTGGGCCCCACACAAGTCCCCCCTGGGACGAATGTCGTCTTTGACGTCACTGTATCCGTCGTAACCCTGACAGAGTTCAACACGGCGGATATCATAATTGGATCGAATGACGCCGCTAATGTCGGTTTCGCATATAGCGCCGCGTGGAGCGCTGCGTTCGCCAACGTCACCTCTCCACAGTTCGCCGTGGGTTTCTACGACCAGGATGTCTTCGTCGGGGGGAACAATCCCACTCCCGTAGGTGCCACCCTCCTGTTGGGCACTGTGACACTCACGACCACTGGTATGACTAGCGGTACGTACCAGGTGATGATCAGCAATACGATAGACGGGCTGAGTAACCTGGGACTTGACGGTCAGCCGGAGAGTTTGAACGGAAGCGCCGCGTTCACCGTTGCCGCGGAATGCCAGGTCGACGGAGACTGCGAAGACTTCATAGGCTGTACGACTAACCGGTGCATCGGCCAAGCATGCAAGTTCATCCCGGACGATGGACTGTGCCCCGACAATGGCGTGTACTGTGACGGAACGGAATACTGCGACGTAAGTCTAGGCTGCACTTCCACGGGCGATCCCTGCCCTGGTGTTTGCAACGAGATGGGCACACCACACTGCCCATGCGCTCCGCCCACGGTTTCCGGGGGAGGTTCACGATATATTGCCATAAGGCCGGAGCCGCCTGATTCCACTGTTCCCACCAAGTTCCGCGTTGACTGGCCCGCCGAAGGCACGCCGTGCTTCTCCAGGTACGTCGGCTGGCTTTTGTGCGGCGGTGTCGGGGAGCGCTGCAGGACGGATGCGGACTGCACCGTTCCCGGCGAGTTGTGTGAGGCGGCTCCTTTGCCTACTGTGGACATCAACAACGACGGTCTGAGCGACGGCAGGCTCGGCGTCCTCGTCGACGCCGTCTATGCCGCGGAACTGACCCCTGCTGAGTGGTCCGCCGGGCTCATGCGTTGCAGCAAGTCCGCTGTCCCCTGCACGGTCGATGGGGATTGCATCAGAGGTCGATGTGTGACGAATAACGCGATCTGTAACGTGGTCGACCAGAACTGCTTCGACGGCGCTCTGTGCACCGTAGACGAGCAGTGTATGCCCGGTGCGGTCTACGTGTATGGCGAGGACGTCGTTCCCAGCGAGTTTCTTGCCGACACACAAACCCACGTGCCCAACGAGTACGCGGTATTCGCAGAATGTGGGACGGTCAACCCGATTCCCCCCGCCACTGCCGTGATGTGGCGTTGGGCCGACACCAACCACGACTCTTTCGTCAATGTCACCGATATCGCGCTGATTCTACTGGCAATCCAAGGGCAGTACGACTTCAGCACGGTCATTAGTGACGACCTTTCCGGCTCCGACGCGTGTGTGATCCAGCAGATACTCAACATCACCGACGTGTTGTTCGCCAAGCGCGCGTTCCAGGGCGAACACTATTACGAGACCTCCTGCAACCACCCGGTCTGCCCGTAACCACGCCCCCCCCGTCGTCCTGCATCAGATAAGTGATGCGACGATAGTCGAATGCGCGAGTTCAACTCCCGAAGTCAGTAGATGGGGATTAAGGCCCGTTTCCCGCGAGTTAAGTTCATCGGACATCGTTTCAGAGGCCGGTACGTGTCTCATAAGTTCGATGAGTGCTTGAACCGCCGGCTTTGCCCCGCGCGACTGTCCCGTGCGATCGGTCTGTGCCGCGGTCTACGGTACTAGGACCCACGACCTTCCATCGCTTCAGCGCCACCACGTGTTCACACAGTCTTGCCGGGGCACCTAACGAGACCTACGGGTATAAGCGCTCCCTTCCTTCGCGTGGTGACGTAGGCTCACCATTGGCACCTGGCGTAACGGTGAGCATCTTGCGGCACAGAATCAACGTTGGCGAGGGCTGCCCCTTGACGCTTTGCACAAAGGGAGGCAGCATCCGGATCGTCCGTGACAGAATCGGCGGGGCGCGATCCGAGCCCGGAGCGCGAGCGACGGGTACATCATCATGACGCCTACGAGCCCAGGTCGTTCCGAATCCACGTGGTTGGGCGTTCTCACACGTACCCCGCGCTGGCGCCTGGGGCTCGGATCCCACACCACGATCGCCTGGAGACCCTGGGTGACACCGCGTAAACTGGCACGCACCCGCATCCGGATCGTATGGTCGCCGGACATACGGAACGAGGGGCTCGGATACCTCCGGCGCCGCTTACTGAGCGCGGTGTGACACACGGTGGGTATACCATGGCGTAGGCCGCCGCGCAATGTACGATACCGGGAACCCCGGTCAGAGGGTAACCTGACCAACACCCGCGACTGAGACGTGGCAGACGAATGGCCAAGACCTTTTACATCCTTGACGGGCACGCTCAGATCTATCGCGCGTTTTACGCCCCGTTTCGCGATCTTACCAGTCCTGCGGGTGAACCGACGCGCGCCACGTTCGTATTCTGCCAGATGCTGTTCAACCTGATACGACAGCGGCAGCCCGACTATCTCGCGATGGCCATGGACGTGAGCGACAAGACCGTATTCCGCTGCGGAGTCTACGGAGATTACAAGGCCAACCGTGAGCCGCCCCCCGAGCAACTTGAAGTACAAGCCGCTCGCATCGTCTCTATAATGGAGCGACTGAAGGTGCCGATCTACCGGGTCCCCGGCTTCGAGGCAGACGACGTGATGGCCACCATCGTCGAACGGCTCAAGCACCAGGACGTGGATGTATACCTTGTCAGCCGAGATAAAGACCTGGAACAGTTGCTATCTTCGCGCGTCAGTCTTTTCGACGCCCATAAGGACGTCGTGATCCGCAGCGATGCGCTCAGCGTCTCTAAAGGGTACTCGCCTGCCCAGGCTGTCGAGGTGCAGACACTGGCAGGGGATCCGACTGACAACGTTCCGGGAGTGCGAGGCGTCGGTTTGAAGACCGCCGCCCGACTGATCAAGCAGTATGGGTCGGCCGAGTCCGTCATCGAGCACGCCGACAACCTGACGCCAAAGCTGCGCGACAACGTGAAGGCGTTTGCCGACCAATTGGCCGTCACTCGAGCACTGGTCACGCTCCGGCGCGACGTGCCACTCGAGTTCGACCTACAGGCGTGTGCGCTGGATCAACTGGAGATCGATGCCGTCAAACCCATCCTGGACGAGCTCGGGTTCACCAGACTGACAGCAACGCTCGACGAGATCGCACAGAGCTCCGCCAACCTGTACAGGCAAGCTCCCGCGACGCTTGCCAACCAAACGAGCACGGGACGCGAGCGATATGAGCTGGTTGACACGCCGTCCGCACTGGCGGCCTTTGTCACGGAGTTATCCGCCCAGCGTTGCTTCGCATTCGACACGGAGACGACGGGCCTCAATCCCGTCAGCGCCGAACTGGTCGGGTTGTCATTCTGCTGGCGGCGCGGCCACGCCTTCTACATTCCTGTTCGGGCGGCAGTGGGCGCGGCACTTCCGGTCGGTAGCGTTGTTGCGGCCCTCGGCCCGGTGCTGCAGGACCCGTCCGTTGCAAAGGTCGGGCACAACATCAAGTTTGATATTCTGTCGCTTCGGCAGGTCGGGATTGCGGTGACGGGTGTGGCGTTCGACACCATGATCGCGAGCTTCCTTCTCGACCCGGGCAGACAGTCCCACTCTCTCGACAAACTGGCCAAGGCACTTCTTAACCACGATATGATTCCCATAACGGACTTGATCGGAAGAGGGCGGAACCAGTGCACGATCGATCAGGTCGACACTAAATCCGTAGCTGAATACGCCGCTGAGGACGCAGATTTCACGTGGAGGCTCTACGAGACTCTCAAGCCGCAAATCGAGGTTGACAATGCGGCTACTCTCTTCAAAGACACCGAGATACCGCTGATCGAGGTGCTTGCCGAGATGGAGCATAACGGCATCTCGCTCGACGAGAAACTGCTGGCAAAGTTGAGCGAGTCCATCGGCCACCGGCTTGCCGACCTCACGCGTGAAGTCTGCGCAGCGGCAGGACATGAGTTCAACATAGATTCCCCCAAGCAGCTTGCCAATGTCCTGTTCGACGAGCAAGGCCTAAGGGTCATCAGGAAAACCAAGACCGGTCGCAGTACCGACGCCGACACTCTCCATACGCTGACCGCGCTGACCAACCACCCCATCCCGAAGCTCGTACTGGAGTATCGTGAGCTGGCCAAGCTCAAGGGCACCTACGTCGACACGCTGCCCAAGATGATCTGCAGGCGAACCGGGAGGGTGCATGCCAGCTTCAATCAGACCGGCGCGATAACGGGCAGGCTCTCCTCAAGTGATCCTAACCTGCAGAATATTCCGGTCCGAACCGAGATGGGTCGGCGGATACGGGAGGCCATAGTCGCAGGCCCACACGGATGGGTCCTGCTTACCGCGGATTATTCGCAGATTGAGCTGCGCCTCTTGGCGCACTTCTCTGAAGACGAAGCCCTTCTGCAGGCGTTCCGCGTCGGGCAGGACATACATCGCGCCGTCGCAGCACAGGTCAACGGAGTGTCGATCAAAGAGGTAACAAGTGCACAGCGCAGCGCCGCAAAGGCTGTGAACTTCGGCATCATCTACGGTCAATCCGCCTTCGGCTTGTCGCGCTCGCTCGGCATGTCCGTTGCCGCCGCAAAGGACTTCATCGATACCTACTTCTTGCGCTACCCCGGAATCCGTCTGTTTATAGAGAAGTGTGTGGCCGATGCACGCCGCGTAGGGTACGCAGAGACCATTCTAGGCCGGCAAAGGCCGATACCCGAGCTTAGATCGCGCAACCGCCAGCAGGCCAGTGCGGGTGAGCGCATCGCCGTGAACACGGTGGTCCAAGGCTCTGCGGCTGATCTGATCAAACGGGCGATGATAGACATTCACCGTGAGCTACGGACGGGGAGGCACCCCGCAAGAATGCTCATCCAGGTACATGACGAGCTCGTCTTCGAGGTGCCCGACGAGGCCGTTGAGAGCGATGCGCAAATGATCCGTGACAAGATGGAGCACGCGATCGACCTGCGAGTTCCCATCGTTGTGGACGTAGCGTGGGGCAGAACCTGGGCCAACGGAAAGTAATCGCCCGATGCCTTTCCCATTGACCTGCCGCCCTCTGTCCTTGGGGACACATGCGCTGCAAACCGGCCTACCGGCGCGAATGGTTGCACCCCGCGTCCGCCCGTTTACGATCTACGTTTGATGGCCCCGTGCGCCGCCACACTACCGGCCCTGCTCCTCTGTACACCCCTCGCGGTCGGAGCGTCCCTGACAGGCGCGAATCCGCCCGGCCCGGGCCGAACCCCCCAGCGTATCGTGACGATTGCACCGAACTCCGAGGAGATTATCTGTGCGCTGGGCGCGTGCGAGCGTATAGTGGGCGTCAGCAAGTTCTGCGTTTTCCCAGAAGAACTTGGCAGTCGTCCGAGCGTCGGCGGGTTATTCGACCCCAACCTCGAGAGAATCGTCAGCCTCCGCCCCGATCTGGTTGTTCTCCGCGGCCGGAGCAATCCCATTGAAAACCTCTGCAGCCAACTGGGCGTCCCACTTTACCTGGATGAAACGGATACCCTGTCCGGCATCACAACCTGCATCGTCGAACTGGGCGAGAAGCTGGACAGGCAGGCTCGTGCGAGGGCGCTGGCTGCGGACTTCCAGCGTCGACTGTCGGCGATTCGCCATCGCGTAGCCGGGCGCCCGCGCCCGCGGGTGCTGCTTACCGTATCGCGTCAACCTGACAAGCTAGCCAACATCCTGACCGCGGGCGCGGGGACCTTTCTCGATGAGATGCTCGACGTCGCCGGGGGGGTTAACATCTTCGGCCAGATCGACATGCCCTACCCGCAGGTAAGCGTCGAGGGGATCGTGGCACAGCGGCCGGAGGTTATCATCGAGCTGATGCCCGAACTCAACGCCACCGGCGATGCGGCGCAAGAGGTGCTTGCGGTATGGTCGCGCGTCGGGAGCATACCCGCGGCGAAATCCGGACGCGTTTTTCTGATCACCGAGAGGAATTGCCTTATTCCCTCTCCGCGCTACGTTGAGACTATCGAGAAAGTCTCGCGACTGCTGCACCCGGAGCCCAACGTTGGTCAATGACGCAGCGACGATCCTTGCGCTGGACGACCTTCACTTCGGATTCCCCACTCGGACGGATTTCCTGGGCCCGGTTACGCTTTCGATCCACCGGGGTGAGCTGTGGGCCATCGTCGGGCCTAACGGCGCGGGCAAGAGCACGCTCCTGCGACTCATGGCCGGGTTCCAGCCTCCGCACCGTGGTGATATACGCCTGTTGGGCACCACCATCACGTCCATGCCGGCGCGCCGTCGTGCGCAGCGACTTGCGTTTCTACCTCAGCAGCTCCCGGCCAGCATCGGCCTTACGGTACGAGAGCTAGTACTGATGGGACGGTTCCCGCATCGTTCCATGGGCTTGTTCGAGTCGCGGGAGGACGTTTGTATTGCCGAGCAGGCCCTGGAGCTCACGGGCACACTAGGCCTGGCAGATCGGCTGCTCCCGACGCTCTCAGGCGGGGAAGTGCAGCGAGTGTACATCTCGTCAGCCATCGCCCAGTCGCCGGAGATAATGTTGCTCGACGAGCCCACGGCATCGCTCGATCTGCACCACCAGCTTGCCATCTTTCGCATCCTGCGCGAGCGCGCCGCGCGAGACAAGCTTACCATCGTGGTTGTGACGCACGAGGTAAATCTGGCGGCGCGATTCTGTTCGCACGCCCTCCTGCTGGATGACGGGCGCGTCGTCGCCTCCGGTCCGCCCCGGCAGGTCATTACGCCCGAACTGTTGAGCCGAGTGTACGGGGTTGCGCTTGCTCCGCTTAGCTTGCCGGGTAGCGACGCCGCCCCCTGGATCGTACCAAATGAGTAGCCGAAGACGCACAGCGAAAACCGATCGCGGAACATCTGATGATTGACCGGGGTTTCACCATTCGTGGCGGCAACCGGAGACACACGTGCCCACAGTGACACCCCGCAAATACTTCCTATCGATCGGCGGCTGCGCGCTGCTTCTGCTCGTGCTGGTTGTATTGAGTCCCGGGATAGGTACTGAATCTGCGTCGTACGGGTGGTGGGACGCCTGGCGGGCGCAACTTGGAATGGAAATAGACGCTGCGGGGCTTGCGGGGCGTCCGCTTGTCGATGTCGACAACGACGGGACGATCTCCGAAGAAGAGCTGAACGCCTTCTCTGAATCCGCGAAACTCATCTTCGCCCAGCGCTTCCCGCGGGCGCTGCTCGCCTTGCAGGTTGGTGTGACACTGGCACTTTGCGGAGCGACCTTCCAGATCCTGTTTCGCAATCCCCTCGCCACCCCGTATACGCTGGGCATCGCCAGCGGAGGGTCGCTTGGCGCATTGGTGGCGATAAGGTTGGGGTGGGTCGTGAGCTTGGCGGGCGTGTCCAGTTTGGCGCTGTCCGCGTTCAGCGGAGCCATTGCCGTCGTGGGGACGGTGTTCCTGTTGGCACGAGGCCCGTATCGCGCCGGCGGTAGCGCGCGAGCTCCAGCCGGCGCCTCGGGAAGGCTTACCTCAAACGAGCTGCTCTTGGCTGGGGTCACCATCGGGCTCTTCTGCTCCGCAATGATGATGCTGATCACGGTCATCTCGGACGAGCGCCAGACATTCGCAATTGTGCGCTGGATGATGGGCTCTCTCGACGCGATCACGACGGCGGAGGGGGCCATGTTGATGCCGCTGATGCTGCCGGCGTGGATCCTACTCACAGCGGCAGGGCGCGCACTGAATCAATACCGTTTGGGTGACGAGCTGGCCGCCGCACGCGGGGTGTCCGTTCGGCGACTGCAGGGCGCCTGCGTGATCGTCTGTACGCTGGCGACGGCGGGAGCGGTGGCTCAGTGCGGCCCGATCGGATTCGTGGGGCTGGTCGTACCACATGCCGTCACCCTTGTGTTCGGGCAGGATTGTCGCATTCTCCTACCCGCCTCCGCCCTGTTGGGAGGGGCGTTCCTGATCGTGTGCGATTGGGCATCTCAGTTGTCCATGCGCTGCGCCGGCTGGGCGACGGGACGGGAACTGGGAAGTGCCACCCTGCCGATCGGCGTGGTCACCGCCATCGTCGGCGTCCCCATATTCATCGCACTTCTGCGAACGAGACGCAGATGACACGCGCAGATCGACCAAGGCGGCCCACGCCCGGCGGAGGCGAGCGCAGCGACTGCTGCACCGCCCTGCCGTAGCGCTTATCGCTCAAGCGGATCAAGTGCGCCACCCGCTTTCCCCGTTGGTGACGGGATGACGACGGGCAATGCGCGCTACCGGAGATCACCCGGCGCCCCTCGCCGTGCACGGTGAGAGCCCGGATCAGAGCATGTCGACTCACCTTCTGGGGGAACGTTGCAGGGTACGCGTCTCGATTGACACAACCGGTTGATTACCCGTGAAGACCGGTGCCCCTCCAGAGCGCTGGGCTTGAACCGGCGGAGGGAACACCCACACGGTGCGCAGCAGCTCCTCCGGCTCGAGTGTGTTGTTGCTCGGATGATCCTCGGTCAGTGGATCAGCGAAGCAGTACCCGTCGTTGATGTCCTCAATCAGAATCTCGCGGTCGAGGGTCAACACAGCCTCATCCAGCTCCCTACCGAGGAGCCTTCGCTGCGTGATCCGGTAAATCTGTCCGTTGAGTTCGTCGATACACTGCGTCCCCTCCTGGAACATGTCCACAACGAAGCCTGCTGTGGGCGCCGCTTTCGGGTTGACCTTGATCTCCGTGGGGATGTTCGTTGGAGGGTTGTTACCGTCTGTTCTGGACGCCAGCGTGTTCGGGAAGAGGACCTGCACGCGCCAGGGCGAGGGGAGCACCACGTCGTACTCAGGCGGCAACGCAGCGGGTTCCTTAGGCACTTCGCGGCCGCCCACTGGCCAATCGACGCCCGGCAGCAGCCAGTCGAATTCAGGCGTCTTGGCCGGATCCGTGTCCTGCCGGGCGTAACGCAGAGCAGGCTGCGGCCGCTTGAGCGTCACGTAATACATAACGAACGTGCGGGTGCTGTTTACTGACTTGGCTGCAGCAACAGGCACACTGGTTGCCGGGTCGTCGAAATTGCATCTACCCTCTCGATCGGGTGGAGGTGACGGATCGTTGGGCCAGGTAGGCTTGGGAAGTCTGTGAAACACCGCCCACGCGTAACGCCTGTTGCCCAGGACCTCGTACCACAGTTCGTCGAACGGCTTCAGTTGCTCAGGCATAGGAGGATAGAGTCGTTCCCCGAACCGCACTTGAGCATTGAAGAACATCGACAGCAGCGGTTCGCAGGGGCCTATAAAGCATGCACCTTCCGGGTCGAGACCCAGACCCGCGATGTTGGTCGTCTGATCGGGAAGTGCGATGCGCTCCAGCTTCCAGGGAAAGTGACCCGTTGCCCAGGGGAAGTCCTCCGGATTGTCTACACGCGCGGGGACGAATCCCTGCGAATCAGCCAGAAGATTCTCCAGATGCAACGCGTGGACCCGGGTGTCGCTGTAGGAGACGATGTCAATGGGAAGGCCGTCGGGGTCCAGTCCACGGGTGATCAGGTCGCCGGCGAAGCTCCCTGCGTCTGGAAGTGCCGGAGGTGGAGGCTCCTGCAGCGTATCAACACGCGTAAGCAGCTCTACCGTGTTGTGTGCCGCTTCGGTCACCGCAACCTGCGTTGTGTACTCGGTAAGACTGCGCGCCCGGTTCCATGCAACGGGAAACATGGTCGCCACCAAGATCAGCCCCAACCCGAGTATGACGATGGCGATCATCATTTCGAGGAGCGAGAAGGCCAACGCCCGCCGCGTGGACCTCCT
>JBHHXS010000114.1:0-10190 GCA_046757145.1 Phycisphaerae bacterium
GGTTCGTTCTCTATTTCTTCGCATCGAGCGCCCACACACATCGTGGCCTGCACGTTGCCCTGGGGCTCGTTCTGGCCGGCGCCCTAGGTAATCTCTACGACCGCGCCATGGTGAAGGCTGACATCCTAAGCTATCGCCCCGTTTACGGAGAAGGAATAACAGTCATAGGTACGATCGTGGACAACCCGACGGATGGCGAGCGGGGTGATGCGGACGTCATCCGTATAGGGAGTTGGCCCGACGGTGCCAAGGCGCGCGCGTTCAAGCGGTCATACGCGAGCGTGCGTCAGCAGGGCGTCGTGCGCGATTTCATCAAGTTCGTACCGAAGTTCCCGCGGTGGGTTCCGAAGTTGGGCGGCGACAGCCCGCGTGATATGTGGCCGTGGGTGTTCAACGTGGCCGACGCTGCGCTGGTGTGCGGTGTGGGCGCGCTGCTTTGCACTTCGTGGCTTGATCGCAGACTTCGCGAGCGCCCGTGATGCCAATCGTCGTAGGATCTCGGGGCGTGGGGTGAAGTGCTGTTGTTGCGGCCGGCGCACCCATGATGCGGTGCGAATGCGAGGGCAGCTATCCCACTGATGCGACATAGGGCGTGCCGCGGTCCGGAACAGTGCGCAGGGGAGTCGTCAGTAGTGGCGAGGGACCGAGCGGGGCGTAGCGTCGTAGAACCACAAGCAGTTGTCGACGCTCGCATGATGAACAGGGCTATCAAGCTTGCACGCAGGGGTGAGGGGCGCGTCGAGCCTAATCCGATGGTCGGGTGCGTGGTGACGCGCGGCGGGCGGATCGTCTCGGAAGGGTATCACCGCAGGTTCGCGGGGCCACACGCCGAGATTGAAGCACTGAGCGCGTGCGCTAACCCCCCCCGTGGAAGCACGGTATACGTCTCACTTGAACCGTGCTGTCATCAGGGCAAAACACCACCCTGCACCGACGCTCTGATCAACGCGGGCGTCTCCCGCGTCGTAGCGGCCGTCCACGACCCCAGTCCGACCGCGGGGGACGGCGTCCGACGCATGCGCAGGGCGGGCATTGCGGTCGAGGTCGGTCTCCTCGCCGGTGAGTCAGCGGAGGTGCTTGCCCCGTTTCTTACGCGCGTTTGCCTGCGGCGACCATTCGTCATTGCCAAGTGGGCGCAGAGCCTCGACGGTAAGCTGGCGACGCACACTGGCCAATCGCGTTGGATATCCTGCGAATCGTCGCGGCGCCGCGTGCACCATCTGCGAGCTCGCGTCGACGCCATCCTCGTAGGTTCCGGTACTGTTGCGGCAGACAATCCCATGCTGACGGCGCGCGACGTTCCGTTGCGGCGACGCGCACTGCGGGTAGTACTCGACGGGCGTCTGCGAATCTCAGAGAAATGTCACCTCGTCACCACCGCCCGAGAGTTTCCTACGATTGTCTTTACGTCGGCACGGACGGCTGGGACATCAAAGGCGGAACTTCTGGCACTCAAAGGCGTCGAGCTGGTTACATGCCGAGAGAATCGCTGCAGGCAGCTTGTGCTCGGCGAGTGCCTCAAGGAGCTCGCGCATCGCGGCGTGACCAACCTGCTGGTCGAGGGCGGGCCTACGGTCCTCACGTCGTTCTTTGAACTCGGGTTGGTGGACGAAGCGTTCGTGTTCACGGCTCCGGTTCTGATCGGCGGGAGGGAGGCGCCCACAGCGTTTGGGGGGCACGGTGCGAGGCGAATCGATGAGGGCATTACTGCACAATCCATCAATACATCACGCTGTGGCGTCGACACGCTCCACCGGATCCGGCTCCGCGACCCACGTGAGCTTGTCCGCTTGACCTTATCCGTATGAGGTTCTCCGTACGACCCGGCACTCTTGGCTCTGCCAGGATTCCGGGCTTGTGATATGCACATGTGCAGCGTTTACGGACAGGCTCCGTGGAGGAGGGAGTGATGTCCACCCATGTGTGCAGCGCCACAAGCGCATTATGCGATTGAGCGTGTTGTGTGACACCTTGGGCCCTCCGGCTGAGGGGCGCGCCGCGTGTTTCCTGCGGCCTGACATGGGTCAGCCGGGCAGCCGGGCACCGCAGCACTCCGACGACTCGCTCTCGGCGGCTTCCGACCCACTGGCTGGCGGGACGGGTACGTGCAGCTTTTCGGCATGCTCGCGAGTGAACTCGAAGGGTCTTACAGCGAGCAGAAACGGGCGATGTTGGGAGACACTGATCAGCAGGGCGGTTGCGATGAAGTCACTTAATAGACTGCTCCCGCCGTACGAAACGAAAGGAAGCGTCATTCCCGTAATGGGCATCAGTCCCACTGCCATCCCAATGTTTATGGCGGCTTGCGTTACAATGAGCGCGACGACGCCGACAGCCAAGAGGCGGCCGCAGGGTTCAATCGTCGCTGAGGCTATACGAGCACCCGACAGCACGATCACCGTGTAGCATCCCACTACCATGATGCACGCCAGAAAGCCCCATTGATGTGCAATGACGGAGAAGATGAAGTCGTTGTGGCGATCGGGGAGCAGTCCGCTGGTTACATACACGCCGTTGCCCCAGCCGCAACCGGTAATGGCCCCGCTGCCCACTGCGTTCTTTGAGTGGACAAGCTGGTACCCCGAGCTGGCCGCCCATTCCACTGCCTGCCGCTTGCTCGCGAGGGCTTCAAAAGATTCAGGATGCTCGATCACGGCCTGGCGCAGCGTGTCGGACTGCAGTAGGACGGCTGTGATACGCAGTCTTTGGTATTCTCTAAGCCTCCCCCACGCAACGGGGGCGACTACCGCGCCTAGAAGCACGATCAGGGCGAGATGCCTGAGTCGGGCGCCTGCCGCGAAGAGCATGGTAAACATGACCGACAGCAGCAAGAGTGCCGTGCCGAGATCAGGCTCGAACAGAATCAAGGAAAGTGGAAGCATGGAGACAGCCAGCGGCACAAGCAGCCCGCCCAGCCTGCGGTAGTTCTTGCGATACCGCAGGTACCATGCGAGGGATATAAGGTAAGCAACCTTCATGAACTCCGAGGGTTGAAGCTGAAACCCCGGGAGGTTGATCCATCGGTAGGCGCCGTTGCGTGGCTTTATGATCCCGCCGAAGGTGGAGGACGCCACCCGCGCGACAAGCAACGGTACCAGGGCGATGAGCAGCACGAAGAAGACGACATAGGCATGGCGTGAGATGGATGCGTATCCGATCTTCAAGACCGCCGCCGCGACCATCAGGCCACACAGCACAAACGCGCATTGCTTTAGGGCGTTTCTAGGGCCGTCGTGGCCGCGAACATAGTGCGTGTCGGTTACGTAGATGCTCGCGATGCCGACCGTCAGAAGCAGGGCGACGGCGATGGCGATAGCCCAACCGGGCTGGGTCAGGTCGTACGTCGGTCGTCTCACGGGTCGATATCCGCGCGGGCGGTGGCGTTGACATTCAGTTCCGGACCAAACAAATCGAGAAGCTCTTTGGCGACTTTCTTTGCCAGCGGGCCGCTCGTTCGCCCGCCGCTTCCACCGAACTCCACGAGTATCGCAAAGGCAATTCGCGGTTGCTTTGACCAGACAGGCTTGCGCCCCGCGTCCACTGCCTGAAGGTAGCCGCCGAACCACGCGTGGGAGTGCCTCTCACCATAGGGCGGCGGCTCGTGCGGCCACCGGTCAGCCACCTCGACTTCCGCGGGATCGAGAGTTGCGCGCGGATGGTCGGCGGTGAAATCGGCGATCGCCTGTCGTCGTGTGCCGGCCCGCACGACCGTGGAATGCCTGTGCCCTTCGGCATCAAGATAGGGTATGTTGTACGCTGTGGGCCAGGGGTGTGCCGTTGCGCTGCCCGTCTTGCCGCATAGCGCATAACCGCTTTGAACAAAATGGGCGTCCCGGTAGGCTGTGCCTGACGGATCGTTCACTACGCCGTAGATGCCTTCTTTGATAGCCGCAAGCTGCTCAGGCTCTACAGGCAGAATCCACTCGGGCGGTGGGGGGCTGTCCGCACGAAGAAGCGTCACCGGGCGAAATCGTCCGCTTGCGTAGGTAGCCATGAGGTTCGCAACCTGCAACGGGGTCATCGCCAGTTCACCCTGTCCAACGGCAAACAATCGCGCATGCCCTGGGTGCACCGGCGAATTCTTATGTCGCATCAGCCACCCTGGGGTCGGATTGATACCGGGAGTCTCCTCCCGAAGCCCGACGCCGGAACTCCGCCCGATCCCCACCATATCAAAGGCGGCACAGAGGCCGTCCACGGTAAGCTTGTCCCCCAGCTTGTACATGAAGACATTGCAGCTGCCGATCAGCGCTTCGACGACATTGACGTACCCATGGGCCTTGCGCATCCCCGTGCCCTGTACCTCCCAGCAGCGCCAGCGGTTGGGGTAGTCCGGCAGGAGATACCCGGTGCACTCTTCGCGTGTGTCGAGCGTGATCAGCCCGCCCATCAACCCGGCAGCACATACCAGCGGTTTGACGGTCGAGCCCGGCGCATACCGATTTGCAACAGCCCGAAAACGCAGCGGAAGATGATCGGTGTCTTGGCGCAGCAAGGGGTACAGCTCGTCGAACCTGCTTGGATCGTACGAGGGATACGAAACCAGGGCGAGAACCTCACGCGTGGGCACGTCCAGCACGACGATGGCCCCGCCCGAAGACGCCGGGATGTTTTCCACCGTACGCCCGAGAAGAACGTATAGCCGCCGCTGCAGCTCCGCATGGATGGTCAAGATCACGTCCTTGCCGTCTTCCGCTTCTATTACGGGCTCAGCCAAGCCACCGTCGCGGTCTCGCGTGATCTGTCCGCGGCGTCCGCGCAGGCGTTGCTCGGCTGCCAGCTCCACACCGCTGACTCCCAGCAGCTCGTCAGCAGCGTAACTCGAGAAAGGGTCTTCCGAGTTCGGGTCCTCGGCGACCGTGCGGGCATCGACGCGTCCCATGCGCCCCAAAACATGTGCTAAGGGCGTTGCATCGCCGCGGAACGTCCGCCTGGCGGCGGGCTCGACGCGGACCCACGGATACTTGCGGAACACCTCACAGGCCAGGATACGCTCGGAGGCATTGAGCCCGCTTATAATGGCGTGGGCTTCTCTCTCCTCGGCTACCGGGCTGTCGAATCCGCGTCGTTCGGCGACGGCCTCATGGATGCGCTGGACTCTATCGTACACTTCTCGGGCGCGACGGAGCAGGTCGGGCACCGTAGCACCCGACGCCGGGCGCGCGAACGCGTCTGCCATGAGCTGCCACATCGCCGTAACCTCAGCACGAAACAGCCTCTCGTTCTCCGCGTCCCCGGCACGCGAGCGATGACTGCGCCTCCAGCGCCGCATCGCTCGCCTTAGTGCCGAAGGATCGTCCCCCACCTCCGCCTCAATGACGCGAAAGTCGATCTTCAGGTCCCAGCACGGTTCGTCACTGACAAGCACAGCCTCGGTGCGGTCTAGGATGCGGCCGCGAATGAAGGGCAGTTGCTGCGGCCTGAGCAGGAGCGCTCGCTCGGCACTACGCCGGTACTGCTCGCCATGGACAATCTGCAACTCGACGAGACGGCCTGTGATGATGATCGCGACAAGGCCCAGCAGCAGAAGGAGTATTCTCAGGCGCCGCTCAAACACGGGACTTATCCAGTTGCAGCAGGCCTGAGTGCAGGTATCGCGGACGACGTATCCCGAATGCACTCGACATCGCCAGCATGAGCCTGTGCAACGCCGGCGCCCAGAGAGTCGTGTACACCGAAGCCAGGAGCACGGTCAGCGCGAAGTCGGCCAGAAATGACTGGTGATAATCGTACCTTGCACGGCGGTAGATGAACCACGCCGTCTGAACCATCAGACAGGTCGCGCCGGCAATCAAACTCTGCGTCAAGATGCGCTGGCGAAAGAAGTAATCTCGCACCGAAGCGACCGCCAGAGCCGCTAGTGAATAGGATAACGCAATGAACCCCGGCTGCTCGATCGTCATAAGGTCCGCCCCCGCGCCTATGATCCATGCGCCCACTACAGCGTCCGTATTCCTAGCGTGCAGGGCAAAGAATACGACTATGATGACGAGCCAATCCGGTCTGCAGGTAAGAAGCTCGATGCGCGGGGCGACGGCCGACTGCAGCACCAACGCACAAGCCGTGAAAAGCGCGAACGTCAACCAGCGCATTGTCTCTTACTCTTTCTGCGTGGCGATAGCCTGCTCGAACGGAAGTTCCCGTGTCTCATTCGCGTTGATGATCATTAGGATCGCCTGTGCGGCAGATACCTGAACACGCGGATCGCTTGGATCGTTCATCAGACGTGCAAGCGCGGGCAATGCGTCTTGACGTCCGATGGCACCGAGCGCCGCTGCCGCGAGCTGCCGAACGCGCAGGGTTTGATTCTCCACGGGATCCTTCGGATCATCCGTGAGCGCCGCGCGCCCGTCGAGTGCCCTTAGGGCAGTTTCAAACCCCTCGTCGATGCCGAATACTCCCAATCCGCGGGCAGCCGCCAAGCGGGTTTCAATGTGTGGAGCCGTGGCGAGCTTGTAGCGGAAAGTGTCAACGTAGGCCCGATCCCCCGTTTGCATCAGCCCGGTTATGGCGAACACCTCATCCGCCCCGATCCCCGCGCTGGTCATGAAGACGAGTTCCTGCCTTGCCTCGGGATTCCCCAACCTTGCCATTGCTTCGAGCGCGTAGTGCCTGACTCCGGCATCTGGATCTCTCATGGCCCGCGCCAAGATCTTGATCACCCCTGGCTCACCCATTAGGCCCAGAACAAGGGCGGCGTTTCGCCGAACAGTGGGCTCAGCATGGTCCAGCAGATACCCGGGCATGAAACCTGTTCGGTCTGTGAACCCCAGGCGGTGAAGGGCAAACAAGGCCGCGACGCGTACGCTCGGGTCGTCGTCATCGATACGATCGCGCAGACCCGATTCAGCAGTCATATCGGCATGCCTTCCCGCTGCAACGCAGGCTGCAAAACGCACACCCGGGTTTTTGTCCAGCAGGGCAGCCCGTATCCACGGCTCCGCTTCCCTTCCCCCGCACCTCTCGAGGGCCTCGACCGCTTCCGCGCGGACCGCCGGGTTGGGTGTGTACCGGATCGCCCGCTTCAAACACTCCATCGCCTTCCACCTAATCTGTTCAGGCAGGAGCTTTCCGTGGTCGCGGCGTGGCTGCACGCACCCCCCCCTCAGCACCAGCAGGGCCAGCACGGCAATCTGCCACGTCCTACGCTTCATTGCGCACCTTATGGATCCTACCCACCCCTGCGTGGACCTTGGCACCAGTCGGCGCCTTGGCGGCACCGGCGGCACCGCCCGCGCGACGCGCGAGCTGCAGACTCAGTCACCGTTGCCGGTCCGTGCCCGGAGCACCCAGTAGTCGATGAAGAATACGAGCCAAACGAACGCACAAGCCCATCCGAACCAGTCGCCGTACCGTGAATACAATGAGTAGCGCGAGTCGACTCCCAGGCTTGCCACGGCATACCCACATCGCCCCGGGCAGAAGGTCCCCTTGTTGCCGGCGACAACATCATGCAGACGTCCGGTGGGCTCTATGAACCCGCTGCCGCCCGTATTGACTGCCCTTGCGATCCCGACGCGGTTCTCAACTGCCCGGAAAACGCTAATGGCGAGGTGTTGCGCTTGTTGAATCCCTCGTCCGAACCACCCATCGTTGCTTATGTTAAGAAGGAGATCCGCGCGCTTGCGTCCGTCGCGTCCGCGCACGAATTCGCGGCTTACGTACGGCATCACGTCCTCGTAACAGATCGGCACACCGAAGTGGTAAGTAGCCCCTCCACGCGATGCGGATTGCAGGGCGAACGTGCGGAACTCACTGCCCCGGAAGATAGAGTACTCTTCGGTGCCGTCCGGGCCGCTAAAGGGCATTAGCGAGTTCAGCCACAAGTAGACGGAATGAAACCGTCCGAACCGAAACGGCACGATCTCACCGAAGGGAACGAGGTGGACTTTGTCGTAGCGTTTCGGCTCGGCGCCGTCCGGCCCGAAGACCGTTGCGGAGTTGTAAGCCCGTACCGTTGCCTGTAGGTCATACGGCGTATCAACGCGCGAGGCACTGCCGGTCACAACGTAGGCGTTGTGGTCAATCGCAAACTGTCGAAGCTGCCGGAAGCTTTGCTGCCAGAAAGGGTACAGGTCACGCATCTCCGGATTGAGATACATGTGCCACGGAGATTCCGGCAACAGGTAGAGGTCGGGCTTGTCATTCGAGGCGGCCTGCATCATCGACAGGTACGCACGCATCTTCACTGCGTCCGTAACCTTTTCGCCTTCGGGAACGTCGTCAGGATACACGGTATCGAGGAAGTCTCCCTGGATCAGGGCGATCTTTGGTCCTTTAGAGGAACTGGCGGCGCGCAGTCGTATCCACCCGTATGCTGTGTTGGCGGCAAGCAGTGCGGCGGCAAACGCCAAGGCGAGTTTGGTCTTCCGCGACGCCAGCACGGGCCTGTGCGACCCGCGCGACATCGACGCTGTGATCGCCACGTCAGATAGCGCTCCGTTCACCGCCGCTACAACAAAGCTCACTCCGTACGCCCCAATCAAATCACTCACCTGGATCAAGGGTAGAACTTTGTAGAGACTGTGCGACAGGAAGAACCATGGAAAACCGGAAATCACCACCGCCCGCAGCATCTCGCTTCCCACCCACACGAAGGGGAACGCAACGGCCAACGACCAACGCCGACGCCGCACTACGTGGCGCACGGCGCAGGCCATGAACGGGAAGTAGATCGCCTGATAGACCGAAAGTGCAAGGTACCCCAGCGGCGTCGCTGGGTAGAGCCATCGCATGTTGACCAAGACAAACACCAGCGCGAGAACGTAGCTGTAGAAGTAGACCCGTGGAGCACGTGGGGCCACCCCTGCGAGAAAAAGCCAGGGCACAAGGCATACGAAAGACAGAGGCCACCACGAGATCGGCGCGAAGATCACGCTCATCAGCAGGACGGCGGCAAGGGCGTGCAAGATACACCCGACATGGGTCTCGACGCTGTACCAAGGCCTGGAGATCGCGCCTTGGGGCCGGCGCTGTGCAGGCTTGCGGCGGGTTCCTCTTCGGCGATTCAAACGACGTCCATCCTTGGATCGAGGAGTGGTTAACACCGCCGCGCTCAAACCGGATTAACAAATAGTGCAAAAACAGACTCACCAGCGCCTACACCGGGCGCCAGTGGCGGCCGCACGATCAGAGCATTGGCACCGCCAGCGCCGACCAAGTCGCCCGACCCCCGCCAGGATAACGGCTCAACCTCCCATTCGCCATCCTCAGCGACCCTCGCTCTGGCCGGGCGAAACGTTCGCCGATCAGACGTAGCCGACAGTTTACCCCGCAGTGTCGCCCGCATGGGCCTTGGGACGACACCGCTTCGGCCCTCAAGAGCGGCGAGCGCCGGTCGAACCAGCAGTTCAAAGCCAACGAACGTGCCTATCGGATTGCCGGGCAGGGCGAAGATAGGAACTCCGTCGCGTGCAGTGGCAAAGTGCACCGGGCGCCCAGGTTTGATGGCCATCTTGCGGATGCGAATCGTGGCCCCCAATGACTCGATCACCTCCGGCACGTAATCCGACGTTCCCATCGACACGCCACCCGTGATACACAGAGCGTCACAACGACATCCCTGCAGGATCTTGGCGCGAATAGCTGCGGGATCATCCGGAACGACGCCCAGGGCCACGGGCTCGGCGTGGGCATCCAGAACGAGCATTTCCAGCAGGTGACGGTTGCTATCGCGAATCTGCGCACCCGCGGGTCGGCGGTCAATGTCAATCAGTTCGTCACCGGTGGCCAGAATGCCCACCGTCGGCCTGCGATAGACCCTGACGGCTGTACAGCCGACCGTCGCTGCAATGCCGACCTCGATCGGAGTCATGACGGTGCCCGCCGGCAGCACCTCCTCGCCAGCAGAGACGTACTCCGCACGGCGCGTTATGAAGTTCCCTCGCTCCACACACTTGCGAATCAACACCTCGTCCCCCGATTCCGTCAAATCGGTGTCTTCGATGCGAACGACGGCGTCGGCACCCCGCGGAATTACAGCGCCAGTGTTGATCTGTATTGCCTCGCCGGAGTTTACACATCCGTGAGGGGTAGCACCTGCGCCGAGCCGACCCACGATTCGCAAACGCGCCGGGGCGTCGGCAATGTCCGCAACTCGGAGGGCAAAGCCGTCCATGACGGATCGATCAAACGGCGGCTGGTCGACGTCGCACAGAACGGGCACCGCCAGCGTACGATAAAGGGCCTCG
>JBHHXS010000115.1:0-10144 GCA_046757145.1 Phycisphaerae bacterium
CTTGGTCAGCCGTTGCATATCCAGTTGGGGCGTATGATCAGCGGCTGGGGCGAAGGGCTGGCGACGATGAAAGTCGGCGGAAAACGCCGCCTGGAGATCCCCTTTACGATGGGATTCGGCGAGAAGGGGCAGCCGCCCCGGGTCCCGCCGAAGGCTACCCTCATCTACGAGGTGGAACTGCTTGACGTGGGCTACTGAGCTGAAGTCGTCGCCGAGCGAGTGGGCTGGTGCGAGAATGCGTTGCTGCGGGCATCGCCCAATCTTGGATCGTTTAGACGCTAACTGACAGGGGATTCGTTTGAAAAGGGAGAGGCAGCACAAATGAAGCGCTTGCGAATGGTCTTGGCTTGTGGACTAGCACTGCTTGCGAGCAGCGTTGCTCTCGCGGGCGGTCCGCAAGGAGGAAACGACGAAGGGAAAAGAGACGACGCTCTGTACCCCCGTGTTCAAGTGGACACAACGGTAGGGAGTTTCGTCCTGGAGTTGAATGGGGAGAAGGCTCCCGTCAGCACGATGAACTTCATCTGGTATGCCGAGGACGGCTATTACAACGGGACGATTTTCCATCGTGTGATCCCCGACCAGTACATTCAGGGCGGCGGGTACCTCCCGAACCTTGACAGGAAGGTCGAGGGGCTGCGCCCCGGTATCCCCAGCGAATGGGACAACGGCTTGAGGAATGAGCAGTGGACCATTGCCATGTCGCGCCGTGCGGGTAAGCCTGAATCCGCTACCTCGACATTTCAGATCAACATGGACGACAACCCGGCCTTTGACATGCCGCAGGCGGACGGCGCAGCCTATACGGTGTTCGGGAAGGTGGTGGACGGGCTCGAGGCCATCGCCAAGATCCGGGACAGCAAAACTACGACGAACTCGAAATACGGCGGCACGGCTGCCACCATTCCGGCGGAACCGATAGTCATTAAGTCCGTGAAAGTGATTAGGAGTTTTGATCGCGGCAGGATCGAAAGGACCGCGAAGAGGGCATTAGACGCCCTCCGCAATGAACGAGAGTACATTAAGGAGCGCAACGCCCTGGAGTTGGCAGAGGCTGTCAAGGAGATTGAGGAGGAGACCGGCCGGAAGATGGTGACCACCGACTCGGGATTGATGTACGTCGATCTCAAGGTGGGTGACGGACCGTCGCCTAAACTGACTGACACGGTGACGGCCCATTACACCGGGTGGCTGCTTGATGGCGAGCAGTTCCAGACGTCCCGGCATCGGGATGCGCCGCCGCAGTTCAGGCTCGTCGACACTCTGCCTGCCTGGATCGAAGGGCTCAAGACCATGAAAGTCGGGGGAAAGCGCAAGCTCATCGCTCCTCCCGAACTGGGCTATGGGCCTATGGGTAGGCCGGGTATCGTACCTCCAAACACCGCCCTGATCTTCGAGATAGAGTTGCTCGGTATCGTGCAGTCGTCAGATGATTCTTAACGCGTAGGATCGGATGATCATTAACATGTAGGAAAGGACTAGTCATGACGCACCGCGGATTGGTACTCGTTGTAGCGGCAGTGGCATCGGAAGGATTACTCATGGCAGGAGACGGTACAGTCGAGGGAAGCCGGAAGTCCGCTCAGCTATCGGCGACCGTCGTTACGGACAAGGGGGAGATCAAGCTTGAGCTGTTCCCTGAGCAAGCCCCCTTGACGGTGGCTAACTTTGTCAATCTGGCTCGGCGCGGCTACTACGACGGGGTCAAGTTCCATCGGGTTATCGCGGACTTCATGATCCAGGGTGGGGACCCGACCGGCACGGGGTCGGGCGGACCGGGGTACAAGTTCAAGGACGAGTTCAGCCCCAAGTTGCGGCACAACTCTGCGGGGGTGCTGTCGATGGCGAACTCCGGCCCGGGTACCAACGGCAGTCAGTTTTTTATCACGCACAAGGCAACGCCGTGGCTGGATGACAAGCACACGATATTCGGCAAGGTGACGTCGGGGCAGAACGTCGTTGATGCCATCTCCAAGGGTGACGTCATGAAGACCATTACCATCTCGGGCGATCCGTCCAAGCTCTTCGAGGAGAACAAGGAACAACTGGCAGAGTGGAACAAGATCCTCGACAAGCGGTATCCGAAAAAGAGCACAGGTGGGTAGTGACCGCATCGGCCCGTTCGTTTGCCGGCTGGGCGGCCCGTTGATGCGGGTCTGCTCAGCTCACGCGGCAATCTCTGGACTTGGTTTGACATGCACAGACCCTTCCTAAGCAACAGTGTCCGACTACGCGCTGTCTTTCCGAGGTCGAGGCGCATGCAACGGGTGCGTGAACCCCGCGCTTGGGAGCCGGATCTGTTGTGCCGGATCGCGCACCGTGGTGCAGCGCAGGGAATGATTCTCGCTCTGCTCGTTGTGACTCAAGGATGTCAGGTACCGGCGGCGCACCCGCTCCATCCGCTGGTGAAGATCGAGACCAATCTGGGGCGCATCGTGGTGCGGTTGGATGCTCAACACGCGCCCATGACCGTTACCCGTTTTGTGGAGTACGCGCAGGACGGGTATTACGACGGAACCGTGTTTCACCGGGTGATAGATGGTGCACTGATCCAGGGTGGGCAGTACCTGGCGGACATGACGCAACGGACCGCGGGCCTGCGTCCCGGGGTTGTGGACGAGTCCAGCAGCGGGCTGCACAACGTACGCGGTGCCATTGCCCTTGTGCGTGTTCCGGACAGGCCCAACCTACCGATGCCACAGTTCTTCATCAATCTCGCCGACAACCCGGCGCTGGACACGGCGCACGGTGGGGGCGACACGAATACGGTCTTTGGTGAGGTCATCGAGGGCATGGAGACGGTTGATCGGATCGGTAAGACGCCTTGCGGGGCGAATCCCAAGTATGCCGCCGGTCGCCTAGCCGTGGTGCCGGTACAGCCGGTCGTCATGCGCAGCGTCCGCTTAATCACTCCATTTGACCCGCAAGACGCTCAGGCTGTCGTCGATGCCGCCCACGCGCAGGCAAGGCGTAAGCAGCAAGAGGCACAGGAGGCCAAACAGCGCGCTGTAGCTGAGCGGATCGCCGAGATCGAGGCGCAGTACGGGAGAATGACCACGACGGAATCGGGCCTGAAATACGTAGATATACGCAAGGGTTTCGGGGCGATGCCGATGATAGACGACACCGTCGAGATCCACTACCGCGTCGAGCTGCTCGATCACACGGTGGCAGACGACAGCTATGAGGGCGACCCCAAGATTAGCGAAGTCCGCCGAATGAAACCCGGCGTCAAGGAGGGCCTGCTTACCATGCGAGAGGGAGGGAAACGCTACTTGGTCGTCCCTTCCGAGTTGGCGTTCGGAAAGGACGGCGTTCCCAAGCTGATTCCGCCCGACGCGATATTGTTCTATGAAATCGAGCTGCTGGCGGTCAAGTGAACATCTCCGCAACGAGGTCCGTCCACGTAGCGATCCAGCGATCGGATGAGACGCGTACCGCGCGTCTTATCCTGGCACCGGGCAAGTGAGCCATGGCTGACCGGGTTCGCCTCGTTCGCGAGTTCAGGTTTGAAGCGGCCCACAGGCTGCCACACGTACCCGCCGGCCACAAATGCGGGCGTCTGCACGGGCACAGCTTCCGTGTCGAACTCATCTGCGAGGGTGAGGTCGATCCGAAGTCCGGCTGGCTGATGGATTTCGCGGATATGAAGCGGGCGTTTGCGCCTCTGGTCGAGCAGTTGGATCATCGCTACCTCAACGACGTCATGGGGCTGGAGAACCCGACGGCTGAACAGATCGCCAGGTGGATTTGGGTTCGGCTCAAACCAGAGATGCCCTCGCTTGCCCAGATCAACGTAGCAGAGACCTGCGCCGCACGGTGTGAGTATCGCGGGGAACCCTGAAAACTACCTTTCTCAGAGTTGTGCTGCCAGCGTGGGACGCGGCCGTTGGAAGGGGCCTCTCTGTCAGAGCACATCCATTCTTGCCTGAACATCCTGTCCACGTGCGGCGAGTCGCATACGATCGGGTTCGTCAACGGCAAGGGCGCGGCGGGCGTACAGGGCGAGTTTCCGGGGCACGGGCGGATGAGCCGTTTTGCGGCGGGTGTGCAGGCGTGTCCCCCGGCCACTCCAACGCACGTGTTGCTCGCAGGGCCATGTGGGACCCCGCCCCGCAGTTCGTTCCGTCGATCTTTCGGATTGTCACCGACCGGACGGTTTGTCCTTCCGCTCGAATCGCTGCTTCCATCGGGGCATTTGCTCGAGGGTCACGTCGGCCCACAGTCCGCGCTTTTCGCGCCGGGCGCGGGTTTCGATGTTCTTGAACCGGCGGAAGTAGTGGTGCCGGAAGCGCAGATCGGCATAGGCGTAGCCCTCTTCCAGCAGCATCTCGTTGAACATGCGTCCTCCGCGCTCGAGGTAGACATAGGCCAGCAGCCGGCCAAACTTGCCGCGGGTCTTGTTGGGGGACAGAACGATATGCACGATCCGGTTCGCCAGTGTTCGCTTGGCGAAGGCTGACGCCTCCGGCCCGTAGTACATCTCGCCCCGGGGGCTGCCGTCGACTTCCGGTGTATCTACGCCCCAAAGGCGAATGCGTGTCACAGGCTTGTTGCCGTCCGGCGCATCAATGTCGAGAGTGTCGCCGTCCACTACGCGTACAGTCCTAAACGAGCGATCATGGTAGCGGGCGTGGTCATCCTGCTGCGGGGCAACGCGGGTCGTGTGGTCGCACACCACACCGGTAACCACCAGCGCGAGGGCGGCGACAGAGAGGATGTGACGAAGCGGGCGACGCGATAGCCTGATGCTATCAGGCAAATGCGCTTGCCTTCTCGGTCGGTGTATCACCCGCGGTCAACGCCTGCGTACGGTTACTATGCCTACGCCGTCGTACGAGCTGAGGTCACAACGTCTGCGCTGGAGTTGTTGCGATTGCCGTCGACCTTCTCAAGCTCGAACACCTTATGGATGTGACGGAGCGCTTTCACTCCATCTTGCTTACGCACTATACAGCTTATGACAAGCTCGCTGGTGGAGATGTTCTGTATGTTGATTCTCGCCTCAGATAGCGCATCGAACATCCTAGACGCAATCCCGGTATGCGTGCGCATTCCCAGGCCGATCGCGCTTACCTTGGAAACGCCTTCGTCCACCTCAACACTACCGAGGTTCAACTCGGCTGCGATCCGCTCGCACACGACCTTTGCCTCAGCGGCGTCGGCTGCGTTCGTGGAGAAGCTCAGGTTGGCCAACTTGCCGCCGTCGTATATGTTCTGAACGATGTCGTCGACGAGAATATGATGGCGGGCCACCTCCGCAAACACACGAGCAGCCACGCCCGGCGTGTTGGGGACGGCGCTGAGGGAGACTACCGCCAAATCCTCCTTGAGCGTCACGCCCTCTACCGAAACCTCCTCCATGCCTCTCGTAGCTTCCATGATCATCGTTCCTTTCGCGTCGGTCAGCGAGCTGCGCACGTGAATGGGGACCTTGAACTTCTTCCCGAACTCGATGGCGCGGGAGTGCATCACCGCGGCACCGGCGGCGGACATCTCCAGCATGACCTCATAACTAATGGTGCCGATCTTACATGCCTGAGGCACAACGCGGGGGTCGGCGGTGTAGACACCGTCCACGTCGGTATAGATTTCACAGACTTCAGCCCCTAGCAGCGCTGCCAGGGCCGCCGCGGTCGTGTCCGACGCTCCGCGCCCGAGCGTGGTGATCTCCCCACCGGTATCGATACCCTGGAATCCTGCGACTATGACGATCTTGCCGGCGCCCAGCTCGCGCTCGATGCGGTCGCGACTGATCCGTTGGATGCGGGCCCGGGTGTGAGCGCTGTCAGTGAGCAAACCGAGCTGGGCGGCTGTGAGACTTATCGCCTCGTGCCCCGTTTCGTGAATGGCCATCGCCATCAATGCGATCGACACCTGCTCGCCCGTGGTCAGCAGCATGTCCAGCTCGCGTTTCGGTGGGTTGTGGCAGATCGCCCAGGCAAGTGAAAGTAGCTCGTCGGTCGCGCCTCCCATCGCAGAGACCACCAGCACAACCCGGTGTCCTTGAAGTTTGGCGCGGACTGCCCGACGAGCGGCGTGACGAATCTTCTCCGCGCCGGCTAGGCTGGTACCGCCGAACTTCTGAACGAATAGGGCCATGGCGGAATGCTAACGCTCCCCGCGCCCCGCCGCGACCTGGTTTGGGAACAGTCCCCCTGTCCACCCGAGTGGGACGCGGTTCATGAGGGCGATGCTACGGCGCCAACGGTATCGGGAGCTGGCGATGGCGCGCTTGCGGAGGGAGTATCCCCTCGTGCGGGCAGCCTGACCAACACGGGTCGCGTCGCCCCGATGCGAACCTGCTCGCGTCGTATGCGTCCGAACAGCTCGTCGATGGACAAACCCCACCGGCCCGGGCCGGTCGGCACGGGACTACCCGGGCGAGTCTGGTCAAGAAAGCGGACCTCGTTGTAAGGGGACGCCGCGATAAGTGCTACGGAGTCATCCGACGACACATCGCTGCGATAAGCGTGTCCGACCATCCGCCAGCGCGGAGCCACTCGGCCAACCATTTCCATCTGATGCAGCACAACGGGATGAAGCAATGCCCCGGGTGTCGGCTCTATTTGGAGCGTCACCGCATCATAGCCCCAACGCTCGATCAGATCGATCCACCAATAGTCGTCGAACCAACTGGCAAGCTCGCCCTCGGCGCTGGTGGCCTCGAGCGTGATCTCCTTGGGCCCCGCGGGATGCTCGGCGCTCAAAACGGCTGCATCCGCAAAGCTTGCGGTGATCCGTAGAGGCTCTCCTGGGGGATTACGCATCTTCTGCGTGGATTCGCGGGTTGCTATGCGCTCGTTAACGTCCATAATTGCTCAACTCCGTCCCAGAATCAGAACTCCCGCCACACCCGCTCATTATCGGAGCAGCGTTTCAATGCTCTTGACGCCATACACCGTAGAATCCCCTCGGGCAACCGCGTGGCCCGCTCCCACCAATCCCTTCCAACAGCCACGCCGATAGTGCTCGAAGTATTTGCAGGACAATAGGTTCAACCAGTGTCGCCCGGCATCCAACAACTCGCGATGACCATTACCTGAACACCCCCGCGCGGCCTGTGTCGGCCGAAAGCACGCCGCTCGCCAATCGCACTGCCTACTTGGCGCATACTGTCGAGGGCCCACGGCATGTGCAGACTACCAGGTTACACCGGATTATCAACCCGAAAAGTGGACTCGGATCCCTGGGTTCATAAAGACGCGGCAGCTGTTTCGCCCACCGGAGCGGGCGAGGGGCCTGACAGGCGTCGCGGGCCGGTTGATGACACGTGTGGTCCACCCTGCTGCACGCATGTAGGTTACCTCGTCGGAGCGGACTACTACGGAACGACCTGCCGACGCAGCGCCGGTCGCCCCGTGCAACACCCAAGCCGCGGGCTTTCACTGGGGCAATGTGCGGATCGCCATGAGCACTCCCTGCCTTGGCGCAGCTCAGAGCGACGGGTCGCGCGGGCTCCTCTCGACCCCAGGTGAGTACGCATGGGGGCTTCAACATTGTCCGCCTGAAGCCCGCCCTTGACACTGACACGCTCATGGGAGCCTCTGGCCAGGTTCGTCCTTGGGATAACTCTTAACTCTTCTGCTGTCGACCGAGTTCTACTATCCGCAGTTCGAGACGTTTGATCTCGCGCTGGATGGAGTTGCGGTTCATCTGCATCCAACCCCACAGCTTCACCAGCAGCAGCAACATCGCCAGCAGCAGAATGCCCGTGGCATAGAAGATCTGCCACTTGGTGTCCTCGGTCTGGAAGAACTCATTGGCCGCCAGGATGATCAGCACCGGAAGCATGACGGAGTATATAGTGGCAACTATGGCCATCCACCGCATTTTCCCGCGGAAGATGCCTGCCATCTGGCGGAGGACACCCTCTTCCTTTTCAAGGTCGTAGTAGGTTTCCTCGTGGCTGAGTACTTCTCTTATGTCGTCGTCAAGCTTACTCATCATTTGTCTCCTCGCAGTATCTCCTGAGCTGCTCCCGTGCATTGTGCAGGCGGCTCTTGACCGTTCCCACCGGGACAGAAAGGACGACAGCGATCTCAGCGAGATTGAGGTCCAGGGCGTACCTCAGCGTCAGTAGCTCCTGCTTGTCAGGAGACATCAGCCGCAGCGCCTGAACAACCGCATCACCCGGCGTTTCCCGAGACACGTGTTCGTGGGGTACGTTCGACTCAGCAACGGCATCCGTGAGACTCCGCTGTCGGCTCGCCTTGCGTGCGTAGTCGGCGCACTTGTTACGCACGATGCGGTAGGCCCACGCTGCGAACCACGACGGGTCACTGAGTCTTCGTATTCTCCTCACGATAGCCATCCACGATTCCTGAGTAACATCCCAGGCAGCGTCGTCGCTACCGGTCAAGCGTCGGGCGTACCGCCACAGCCGGCGCTGCCAGCGGCGGAACAGCAGGTCAAATGACTTCCTGCACCCCTGCTGGCAACGCATGGTGAGCAGCTCGTCGATCACTCTTTCGCTCGCTCCGTCCATACGTTCCGGGATATAGTCGTTCGCCGGCGCCTCCAGGTTCACAGCGGCGGGGAAAAAGCCTGCCGGGGGGGGCTCGTTTGCGCCGTGCCGTAGTGTATCGTCGACCCGGAACGGCGTGCCGGGCAACCCGCGGCAAGTGCTCGGGCTGTGCGGCGGCGCGGGTTCCGGTCGTGGCGTACCGGTGATTCACTCGGCACGAACGTCGATGTGGGCCCAAGCGTACGCGCCGTTGGCCGGTCGTAGACGTTGGAGAATCAGTCGCACGGACCGTATCGAGACCCGGGCGATACCGCAGGTGTGAGTGATGGCATCGACAGACGCCTGTGATCCGACAGCAGAAGATGCGATACGTCGCGCGAGGATGGCGCCGCACGGACTGGATGGACCCGCCGCATCATCCGTGTGGGCCGGACGCTACGCCGGATACAAATCTTGATGGTGGAGCCAGGCACCGCCTAGCAGTTGCCCTTTGGGCCTCATCCGCCGCCGTACTTCACCAGAACGACGATAGCTCCGGCGACGAGGAGTCCGATCACGATCGTCTGCCATACCATGCTTGTGACTCCGCGCGGGCTTCTTAGTGAGCCCGCCAGAGGGCAAGTCGTTGCCAGCCGCAATGTGGCCGCTACACCTGGCGGACGGCTGCTGCTCCGGTAGTCCGCAGCCGCACCACCAGCGAAGCGCAGCCCCATCCCTGCCAGGCCTAATCCTACTTGATCAGCGCGTCCAGTTGCCCTTTGACCAGCTTATCGAGATCAGCCTTGGCACCAATGTTTACATGCCTGATCTTCCCACTGCTGTCCACAACCATCATCGTGGGGTAGCTGGTGGCCTTGTACAGGCCGCCCACCGTGTTCGTGAATTCGGTGGCCAGCTCCAGCTTGGAGCCCACGCCTTCAAAGACCTTGACGGTCTCCTCGGTGGTGTAGTCTTTTCTCATCTTCTGGGCCACGTTGACGAAGCGAACACCTTTGGCCTCATATTCCTGCCGGATCTTTTCGACATTGGGAATCTGTCTCTTGCAAAAGCCGCAGTTCGGTGCCACGAAATTCAGGACGGTGGCGGGGTGATTGGCGAAGTCGGAATCCCCGAGCGGCTTGCCATCGATCGTCTTGATCGAAAAGGACGGCGCCTTCTTGCCCACCAACTCCAGCGCGGGTCGCTTTCGCTGCGGCGGTTGGGCGCTGGCGAAGGTGGGCACGGGTTTCCCGGCGATCAGGGCGTCCAGTTGGGTTTTCATGCGCTTTTCGAGATCGCCCAGGTTCCCGACGTTCATCGCCGCGATCTTCCCATCCTTGCCGACAATGGCCATGGTGGGGAACCCGGTGGCGCGGAACAACGGGCCGATCTTGTTGTCCGGATCGGTGACCAAGTCGCCCGCAAAGTTGGCCTTCTGGATTTTCGCCTTGATTTCCTCGTCGGAGAACTTCTTTCCGCGCATGGTCTGGCTACGAACCGTACGCCCTTGGCCTCGTATTCCTGCCGGATCTTTTCCACGCGAGGCAACTGCTTGTTGCAGTGCGGGCAGTTCCCGGCGAAGAAGTCCAGCACGGTGATCGAGCCTTTCAAGGTTTCGTTGCTCAACTCCTTGCCGTCGATGGTTTTTGCGGCCGCGAACTTCGGCGCGGGTTTGCCGACCATCTCGTCGGCAGGCCG
>JBHHXS010000116.1:0-10135 GCA_046757145.1 Phycisphaerae bacterium
TACGCATTTCACCGCTCCACCAGTCGTTCCAGTCACCTCTACCTGCCTCAAGAACGCCGGTTTGCCGTGCGATTCCTGGGTTGAGCCCAGGGCTTTCACACGGCACCTGACGTCCCGCCTACACGCTCTTTAAGCCCAGTAATTCCGAACAACGCTTGCACTCTCCGTATTACCGCGGCTGCTGGCACGGAGTTAGCCAGTGCTTCCTGTGGGGCTGGTCAAATTTCCTAACCCCTGACAGCAGTTTACATCCCGAGGGACTTCTTCCTGCACGCGGCGTCGCTCCGTCAGACTTTCGTCCATTGCGGAATATTCGTTGCTGCAGCCACCCGTAGGTGTCCGGACCGTGTCTCAGTTCCGATGTGCCGGGCCACGCTCTCACGCCCGGTACCCGTCATAGCCTTGGTGGGCCTTTACCCCACCAACAAGCTGATAGGACATGAACCGATCCCAGACCGCCGGAGCTTTGCCGGAGGGGCCATGCGACTCCTCCGGATCATCGGGTATTACCGGCGCTTTCGCAAAGGGACCGAAGTCCCGCCGCTATCCCCGTGTCTGGGGTACGTTATCCATGTATTCCTCACCCGTTCGCCGCTAACCTAACTTCGGGTTACCCCTGGGAAAGGTCCGCTCGACTTGCATGCCTTAGCCACGCCGCCAGCGTTCGTTCTGAGCCAGGATCAAACTCTTCACTTGAAGTTCGTATCCCAGCGCTTAGGCACTATGACCTAAGCGAATTGGATTCGACTTAGGGCTATCACTCTCTGCGTTCGCGAGAATGAAAGCTGCCGGCCTGAATAAGCCGGCCGTTTTGTGCATCAGGGCGTCTGGCCCTGGCTACGGACCATGCGCCCCGTGTACCGACCCGGCATGCCTAAAGAACGCACACACACCAAGCCGTCACATCCTCGCGACGACAAACCTGTTCACTTGTCAAAGAGCACACGCCGTTCACTTCCAACAGCGAGCACCGCATGTTAATCGCCCGCCCAGTGTTGTCAACTGTAAAACGCCCGCCAAAAACGCCTCAGGTTCACAATCCGTCCCACAGCCCGGGTTTCGAGGATAACCACCACTGCAATAACGCCATAATTACTGCACCAACGCGGCCGCCCCGAGGCGCACCACAACTTGAGCGGTTGCGGGCAGCCGACGAGATTAGTTGGCCAACACGCAACGGCACTGTCGATGAAGCCAAGCCGCCGGCGCAGGGATACGATGCCGGGCTGACTCGACCCTGTGGAGCACTCGATGAAGCGGTCCCCGCTGTACACCATCCTCATCGTCGCGTTCGTCGACTTGATGAGCTTCGGCCTGATCATCCCACTTCAAGCGGTCTACGCTGATCGGCTTGGAGCAAGCGGTTTGACACTCGGTCTGCTCATCGGCGTTTATGCGCTCATGCAGTTGGTCTTCAATCCCATCCTTGGACGCTGGTCGGACCGCGTCGGGCGCCGTCGGGTGCTGTTGATCAGCGTGGCCGGCAGCGTGCTCAGTCACGTGTTGCTGGGGGTGGCGGACCTGACAGTGTCGTTGCCATTGCTGTTTGCAGCCCGAACACTGGACGGTGTCACGGGTGCCAACGTAGCGACAGCACAAGCGTACATCGCTGACGTAACGACGGCCGACGACCGCGCCAGGGGATTGGGGTTGTTTGGGGCCGCCTTCGGACTCGGGTTCGTCCTCGGCCCCGCATTTGGTGCGGCGCTGGCCTTTGCCGGGAAAGTGGTGAGCGGAGAAAGGTACGGCACCGCGTGGCCCGCCTTTGGGGCGGCGACTATCTCGCTCGCAGCGCTCTTGCTTGTCTGGCGCGTTCTGCCCGAGTCGCTTCCCATGCCTAATGGCAGTCGGCGACGCTTCAGTGTCTTGAGTCTCCGTCAGTTCAAGACGATCGTAAACCACGTGAGACTGCGTGAACTGTTCGTGCTCACGTTCGGGTCGATCTGCGCCTTCGTGCTCCTGGAGGTGACTTTCGTGTACCTGTGCATGCACGAGTTTGGGATCTCGGCCACGGGCACCGGTCTCATCTTCGCTTATGTCGGGATCATGATGGCCGCGGTACAAGGAGGGCTGATCGGCCGGCTGGTTCGCAGGTTCGGCGAGCCTGCGCTCGTCGCCAACGGCCCGTTTATCACTGCCGTCGGATTTGTCGTGCTCTCACTCGTGCCTGTCGTCGGGGGGCGGTCGGCAGCCTGGGCCTTGCTCCTGATCGGGTGCCTACCGGTGGCACTTGGACATGGTCTGACCGGTCCGAGCTTAAACGCCTTGATCTCGCGGCAGGCGGAAGAGGCACGTCAAGGCGAAACCCTGGGAGTATTGCAGAGCATCGGTTCTTTAGCCCGGGCGTTGACACCGCCTATCGGAGGTCTCCTGTACGACGTAGGGCCGTCGTGGCCGTACTGGATTGGCGCCGTGATTCTCTGCCTTGTGGGCATGTTCGCCGTCTCCGTAAGACCACTGCAACAGGCTTCGGTCGTCGGGCATCGCGGCTGAGAAAGTGCCCCCCTAACTGCTCGCGGTGCATGGGTGCTTCCCGTAGTGCACCAGGATACTCAGACTGACCGGTTTCCCACCTAGCTGGGATACCCGAACGCGAGCTCCTTGCAGCGTGCTGACGGGACTGTTGGCGATGGTACCAAGCGGGAGGATCGGCAACGTGCCGCGATCAGCGGGCCTACATCAGGCAACCTGGGTATCTGCCAATCGGCCCCGATTGCCCGGCGCGTTAAGTCAACAGACGGCGGAGTATACGGTACAATGTACCAATGCGACGGACGCGCTGGCTTCAAATCTCGCTCGCCCGGAAGATAAGCCTCCTGTTCGGAACGGCGGTGCTGCTGACCATCAGCGTGACGCTATTGTTCCCCTGGCTGCAGATGACTGCGTTGGACGAGATGGCGATGCTAACGCAGGCCAACTGGGTCGCCGCCACCGCCTACCGGGCAGAGGATCTCCATGCGTCCGATTGGGCCGCTGCGCAGAGGCGATTGGATCGTAGTTGGCCCGCCCTGGCTCGCGAACTGGGGGTTCGCGACGTCACGGTACGCCTGGTTAGGACGGGTCCCGGCGCCGGCCCGGGGTTTCAGACCGACGCGATTGAACGGCTCAGACGCAATCCGCGACAGCGCTACTACTGGCGCATTCAGCGCGATCGCCGTATCTTCCGGTTCGCCATGGCCGTAAGAAGAACGGTTGCGGACCCACATCCCCACGTGCTGCGGGGGATTATTGATGTTTCACTGCCCATCTCGCCCAAGGCAGGAGCGTGGAATTCCATTGTCACCGTTCTTGCGGGCGCCAGCGGCGCCGTGCTTGCCATCCTTGCGTTCTATATGGTGACCCAGCGGTTGGTTCTCTCCCCGGTTCACGCTCTTCGGCGTGCGGCGCAGCAAGTTGCCACGGGCGATATCGAAGTACGTTCATCGATTGCCAGCGGCGACGAGTTTCAGCAACTGTCCGACGCATTCAACGATATGCTCACGCACCTTAAGGTCACTCAGGACGAACTGCGCAATGCCAATCAGCTGCTCGACCTCAAACTGGGAGAGCTAGCGGAGACCAACATCGCGCTTTACGAATCAAACCGCCTCAAAAGCGAGTTCCTTGCCAACGTTACCCACGAGCTTAGAACGCCGCTTGTATCCATAATAGGATTCGCGGAACTACTCCGGGATGCGTGGGAGAAACCCGTTGCCGACCGCGCCCGCCTCGCCCGCTATTCTGCCAACATTCTTGTCTCCGGACGCAGTCTGCTGGATATCATAAACGACCTCCTGGATCTGGCAAAAATCGAGGCGGGGAAGATCGAGCTCCATCTGTCGACGTTCTCTATCGCTGACCTGTGTCGCGACCTGGTCGACTTTGTGCGCCCGCTGGCCGACAAGAAGCACCAGGAACTCACTCTTCACCTGAATGACGCGCCCTCAGCGTTTCACAGCGATTCCGGCAAAGTCAGGCAGATTCTCTACAACCTCCTTAGCAATGCGATCAAGTTCACCCCGGATGGAGGAGCAATCTCGCTCGCTGTCGAACACGACGTGGGGGACGCCGCTCGCCTGACCGTACGCGATACGGGCCCCGGAATCGCGGAGGAGCACTGGGCAACGGTCTTTGATAAGTTCCGACAACTAGACTCCTCCGAAACCCGGGAATACGAGGGCACAGGCCTGGGGCTGGCGATCACAAAGGAACTTGTGGTGATGCTGGGCGGGACGATCGAGCTCGTCCACGAGCAGCAGTACGGCGCGGTGTTTCGGATCAAACTCCCGCCCATAACGAGGGAGCGCGAGGAAGATCTCTCTCTCCGGCGTGGGTGAAAAGGCTGCACTACACAGGCGACTCCTCTGCTCGGTCGCCATGCACGTAGAACAGCCGGCCACACGGGGATAGAATCCGGTTGAGGTCCGACACCCAAAAAACGCCCGCCACCTGCCCACGCGATGCAAGCGCGTGGCGCCGCGGATTGCGGCAAAACAGTGGGCACGATAGCATCTGGCTGGGTAGAGGCAGTGAGGACCGACGGGAGACCGCCGCGAAGTGTCGGCAATGCTTGCTCAGTCCGCTCGACAAAGCGCCGCGTTCACGGGCCTGTTTTGGATGCTGGCGGTGGTAACAGCGTGCGTGCTCGTCATTGTGCTGCCGCACCTTCTGCGTAAGGCCATGACCAACGCTCGCCGCACGGCGCCCGCGGACTTCACCCTGGAGGACCTGCGCCGCCTGCGTGATCGGGGCAGCATTACACCCACCGAGTATGAAGCCCTCTGCAGGAAGACTGCCCGGACGCACGTGGAGCGGACAAGTTGAGGTGGATGGACGCCTCGCCCGATAAGGTCTATTATGTATTGCGCTCTGCGTAGTGCATTTCGCTACAAGCGCGGGCACAACAGACGCGAGTGTATTGCGAAGATGCATGGCGCCGCCCGGCGTGGGCGGGGCTTGGCGGGATGGTACTGAGGAGCCGGTGATGTCCACGCGTCGCAGCGGAGGAGGGGGTGGGGGAGGTCGGGTGCGCCATAACAGCGCCTGCAGCTTCTGCGGTAAGAGCCAGCGGGACGCTGGGCCCATGGTCGAAGGCCCCAAGGACGTCTACATCTGCAAGTCGTGCGTAGAGCTCTGCCATAACATCATAAAACAGGAGATGCGAAAGGCCTCGACCTCACCGGCGATAGTCACCGAGGTGCCGAGCCCACGTGATATCCACAAGTTCCTGGACCAGTACATCATCGGACAGGAGCGGGCCAAGCGTATCATGGCGGTCTCCGTCCATAATCACTACAAAAGACTTCAACATGCTGATCGACATACTGAGGACGATGTCGAGATTGACAAATCCAACGTTCTGATAGTGGGGCCGACCGGCTGCGGGAAAACGTTACTCGCCAAGACCCTGGCACGCATGCTCAACGTCCCCTTCGCGATTTGCGACGCCACTACCCTGACCGAGGCCGGATACGTGGGCGAGGATGTCGAGAACATCCTGCTACGCCTGCTGCAAAACGCAGAGTACGATCTCGAGGTGGCCCAGCGCGGGATCATCTACATAGATGAAATCGACAAGATCGGGCGCACCTCGCAGAACGTGAGCATCACGCGCGACGTCTCCGGGGAAGGTGTGCAGCAAAGCCTGCTCAAAATGCTCGAGGGAACCGTCTCCAACATACCTCCGCAAGGGGGGCGGAAACACCCCGAGCAGCAGTACATTCAGCTCGATACCACGAATATCCTCTTCCTGTGCGGAGGGACCTTCGTCGGACTAACCGACATAATCCGACGCCGTTTAGGCCAGAGCACCATCGGTTTCTCAAACGAGGGACAGCCCCGAGACGAGATGAAGGAGGCCGGTGCCGTACTCGCGCAAGTGATACCCGAAGATCTTGTTGAGTTCGGCATGATCCCGGAGCTTGTCGGGCGCCTGCCGATCATCACCACGCTCGTGCCGCTCGACGTAGAGATGTTGGTGAAGATACTGACCGAGCCGAAAAACGCGCTCGTCCGACAGTATCAGAAGTACTTCGAGTATGAACGGTGCCAGCTCGAATTCACCGCGGGCGGCTTACGCAAAATCGCTGAGCATGCCATCGAGCGGGAAACAGGCGCCCGTGGACTTCGAGCGGTCATGGAAGACCTCATGCTCGAAGCCATGTATGAGCTGCCGGAGTCCGGCCATTCGGGGAAGTTCGTCGTCACCGCTGCCGTGGTGACCGGGGCTGAGCGATTGCTGCCTCCAAAGCCCCGCCGGCGCCGTGAATCGGCGTGACGCGCGCCACCCGGCCCGCCCGCGCCCCACTCACACTCGATATAACCGTCAAGTCCCACGGCAGCTTCGTCGATACCCAACTGGGGCGCTGACCACATGAGGCGTCTACCCTTATGGAGGCACAAGAGCCGTGGCAATCACGATCCTCTGTCCCAGACTGCGTTGCCGCGCGGTGCTGCGCGTCCCAGACGACGTACGCGGCAAGCGGGTAAGGTGCGCCCAGTGCGGCTTGGCGTTCTTCGTACCCAAGGCGGGTGAAGCTAAGGGCAAATCAACCAAGCCGCCCGCCGGTGAAGCAGCCCCACAAAGCAGACCCTAGAGTAATTGACCAACCTCCCCGGGGACGCCTGCGCGGACCTCGGCCCACACCAATCTGTCTGTAAGCCCTATTCCGGGAGCGGTTGATGCAATGTCCTATAGCGCGTAGCGCTTAAGTGTGTCGCGCCTTCCGCTCCTCTTTCCCCCGCGCTGCGGTTAGAAACCACGATTGCCGAATCCTGCCAAACGGCCCTTGCGGCGCCCGTCGCGCTTTGCGGCGCTGTCATGCAGGTTATTGGCACTTGCACCGGGCACTGCACTCCATCGTTGCCGCGGCGTACCGGCGCGCCTAGAGTTTAACGGTATTGTGGCGCAGGTTTATCGGGGCCCGGTTTCGATCAACGTTTTCTCTGTCACGTAACTCGCGCGGGGTAGGCAGCAATGAGGTGCTCACTCACATCCAACCGCAGGTGTAGTCGGCCCCGGCGCATTAGGTGCGGCGGGTCGACAGGCACCTGGGGCGACATCTCAGTGCGGGCATGGTGTACGGTCATAAGTGCCCTGTTGGCGGTGCCGACGGCGCGTGCCGGATCGACGGATCGCACTGTTACGGTGCAGCGATCGCGACATACGGGGCGTGCAAGGTTCGTCAGTGTGCGTGGCGGCCACCTGAGGGGCACTCGGATTGCAGTGCGCGGATTGACCGCCGGACCCGATGCCTTCCTACGTAAACACGGGTCCCTCTTCGGCGTGACAACACCGGCGCGCGAGCTGGTCATGTCTCAGCGCGCTACCGACTCTCTTGGTCACACCCACACAACGTACAGGCAAATGCACGAAGGCGTACGAGTTTTCTCCGGCATGGTAAAGATACACGAGGATTCGACCGGCAGTGTGGTGGCGGCCAACGGGAACTTTTTCAACGTAAGCCCGAAGCTCAGTACACAGCCTGCGCTGTCGGCGTCGGAGGCGGTAGACGCGGCGCTCGCCCAGATCATCGGAACCGCACCCACAGTCGAGAAGGCCGAGCTTGTGGTCGTCGATCCGGGATGGTACGGCGACCGACGCATCGGGGAACATCTGGCATATCACATCATCATAAGCGACTGGTCCGTCCCCTTGCGTGAGGCTTTCTTCGTGGACGCCGCCACGGGGAAGGTAGTTGACCGCTGGTCGATGATTCATCTGCTGAAAGACCGAAAGGTCTACGATGCGTTCGATACCGACACACTTCCGGGAACGTTGGAACGATCGGAACGGGACCCTCCTTCCTTCAACGACGAAGTCAATCGTGCCTATGACTACCTGGGCGACACATATGATCTCTTCTGGCGTGCCTTCGGCAGCGACAGCGTCGACGGCGTCGGCACCAGTCTAACGGCGACGGTAAGGTCAACGGCAGCGGGTCTGGCGTGCCCTAACGCCCAGTGGCGCGGCGGGCCGTTGCAGATGCTCTTCTGTCGCGGTTTGGCCACCGACGACATAGTCGCCCACGAACTGATGCACGGGATCACCGAGTCCACCGCCAACCTGATCTACCAGAATCAACCGGGCCAACTGAACGAAGCCTACTCGGATATCTTCGGAGAAATGGTTGACCTGTTCAACGGTGACGCCGCGGCGCCGGGGGCACCGGCTGGTGTGCCGTGGCCTAAGGACGTTTACTACACAGACAGTGGTACCGACACGCCCAACAGCTTGCGTAGCGCATCGTGCAATGACCCATCGGTTCGTTGGCGCGTAGGCGAGGACTGGCAGGTCCTGCGCGATATGTGGAACCCGACCTGCCTGGGCGATCCCGACCGTGCGTTCAGCACGTTGCAGACCTGTGGAGGCCCGGGAGCCGCTGACAACGGCGGCGTGCACAGTGGGAGCGGCATCCCCAACCATGCCTTCGCAATAATGACCGACGGAAAGAGCTTCAACGGCTTCGACGTGAACGGGATCGGTGCAATTAAAGCCCTCGCGGTCTGGTACCGCGCCCTGACCGTCTACCTCACGCCCACATCTGATTTTCAGGACGCCTACAATGCGCTTAATCAGTCCGCTCTGGATCTGATCGGTACGGTGCCTAGAGATCCGCGCACGGGAGGCCTGTCCGACACCCCCTTCACCACAGACGATGCCTTGGAGGTGAACAACGCCCTCCTCGCGGTTGAGATGAACACCGAGGGACGATGCGGGGCGACCGTGGCAATCCTCGATCCCACCCCGCCGCAGCGGTGCCCACCTCGCACCACCATATTTCGTGACGATTTCGAGAGCGGCGATACCGGCTGGACTGCGCAAATCACCGCCGGCAATCCACCTACGCCCTATCACTGGACGCTTACGGGCAATCTTCCCTTCGGACGCAGCGGGACCGCCTTTTACTGTGAGGACCGTAACGTGGGCGATTGTACACCCGGTTGGGACGAATCAGCCGCCCATTCACTGTTGAGCCCGGTCATCGACGTCGCACCCGATATGAGCGACCTCCGACTGATGTTCACCCATCACATCGCGACTGAGCCTGGTTGGGACGGAGGCAACCTCAGAGTGAGCGTCAACGGAGGCAATTGGCAGGCCGTCCCCACAGATGCCTTCATGCACAATCCCTACAACCTTCGTCTGCGGTCGGTGGTGGAGGGGAACACTAATCCGCTACAGAGTCAGGAGGCTTACAGCGGCGCCGGCGGAGAATGGGGCACCACGCTGATCAACCTCAGCTCTTTCCTGGTGGACGTACAGACGATACAGATCCGGTTCACCCTGGGCAAGGACGGCTGTACCGGATTGGACGGGTGGTACGTAGACGATGTCGAACTCTATAACTGTGCGACCTGCCCGGAAGGCGAAGTGCTCTGGTACGAGCCGCAGGGCGGCCTGATCGACGCGCGACAACCAAGCGCTCTCTATGACGGACTACCGCAAGGCATCGACAGTCTTGTTGCGTTCGGACCCAGCGCCGCGCAGAAAGGATGCTGGTCGCTGTGCGAAACGGGGACCGAGGGGTTGGGCAATTCCGTGGCCAGCTCAACGGAGACCGCCCCGGGGATGTACCTGATTGAGCTAGAACGCAGCATTACACCGGGCGCGGTAACGACCATCACCTACACCTCAGGAACGGGGGTAACCGCGACAGGGACCTTCACCTCATTGCCTGCGGATGTGGACGGCAGCGGCCTGTCGGACTCAGCTGATATCACCTCGCTGATCGACTGTTGTTTCGACGCCGCCTGCGCCACCCCGCCGCGAATGCACAGTTGCGACATCGACCGATCCGGTGCGGTCACCAGCGAGGATCTCGAGCGGCTGATCGATCTTCTCAACGGAGGCGGCGACCTCACAAAGAGCTGGCACCTGCAATCCCCATCAACTGCGGCGAACTGCCCGTGAACCGTCGGTGCCGCCGTGTTACAGAGACGTGTCGCACGCGCGGACCTGCGGGATCACTCCAGGCTTGCCAGGTATGCCTGCAGGTCGGCGACGTCGTCGTCGCTGAGGTTGAACTTCCCACCGGGATGTGCACCCTCGCCGACAACCATGGCTGTAAGTGTGTCGAGGTCCACCCCGACCAGCGCCGGAGCGTCGAGGGCACAGCCTCCCATCGCGTCTGCGCAATGGCACGCCCCGCATCCT
>JBHHXS010000117.1:0-10111 GCA_046757145.1 Phycisphaerae bacterium
TTTGACCAGCGGCTGGTAGAGGCCGCGGGCTTCTCGCTCGCGTTCTTTCTCGCGAATGCTGAACCGATGCCGGCGCGACTTTCCGGTGGCGCGGTCGCGGTAGGCGACGTACCAGCCGATGTCGCGAACGTTGGTGAATCTGAGTTTGGGAATCCGCAATCGCTGAGGCTTGGCCATGGTTGGTTTCCGCGTATAATCGGGACCATGCGGCTAGCTCGACGGATTGTACTGGTGGGCCTTAAGTTGCGCAAGAAACCGTCCTTAAGTTGCGCAAAACCGCGTTTGCGGGCGTAGCTCAATTGGTAGAGCATCAGCCTTCCAAGCTGAATGTTGACGGTTCGAGTCCGTTCGCCCGCTGTGAACCTCAGCTATTGGCCCAACGCCATTAACTCAGCCTGAGGACTCTCACGCCGACCGTGGACGCTCCGAGAAGACCGTGCGAACGTCATCTCTTCGCGCCAGTCGACCGTTCGCTGCTACAAAGTGCTTCTTAGAGCAACTGCACGATGGACGCAGGCGCACGCGCCGGCACTGCGCTAAACCGCGTGTTTCATGAGTAATTGCTAGTCTTAGCGTAAGGGCGGCTGGACGGAAACCGCCGGCTTCGAGCGTCTGGGAGCAGATGGCAAGAACCTGTACGCCGCGGTCAGCTGCAATGACAACCATTCGCGACGGCGCTACGACTACCGCCTCAAGTCGGTGGCCGAGAAGCCGTCCAAGGTGGTGAGGGACCCTCGCTTGCTGGCCATGCAGGAGAAGCTAAAGCCCAACAGGGGTCTCGCGTCGTATGCGAAACGCAGACAGACCGTCGAGCGGCTCTCGGCGCTCAAAACGGCTTGATATGAGACGCAAGGGGTCCCTGATCCCGAAGGGCACGGTCAAGCCGATGGACGGAGGCCCCTACGCCACGTCTCGAAGCCATACACAGCGCCGAAGGGGCCCGGCAGAAAACGAACACGCCGGCTTTCACGGAGTCGAATCGCTTGCCAACCCGGAGACCAAGTCCGACCGGCTCCCAGGAGAGTCGGTGCTACGACCGTGGCGACCGGCTGATGTACTGCGGTTCGGCGAGCCGACACCTGGGGGTTGCAACCACGGCTTCGCGCGGTAGAATCTATCGCGTAGCGGCGTTGGCCGTGGGTAACATTGAGGCAGAGTCAACATGAAGAAAGACATTCATCCGGAATACATGGACTGCACGGTCAAGTGCGGATGTGGGGCGAGCTTCGAGACACGGAGCACGGTGCCTGAGATCAAGGTCGAGATTTGCTCGGCATGCCATCCGTTTTTCACCGGTACTCAGAAGATGGTGGACTCCCTCGGGCGTGTCGATCGCTTCACCAAGAAATTCGGGGGAGATTACTTCACCCCAAAGAGTCAGCGGAAGAAGGCCAAGCCGCGAGCCTCCATTTAGCTGCACTGCCAGATTTGCCAGACCACGCGCGGGCGCGTTTACGAATCGCAGCGCGTGGTTTTTGTGTAGGCACCCAGGTAGGGCGGTGGTTCGATGACCAACGACGTAAACGACAGGTTGATCCGCAGACTGGAGGAACTCCGTAAGCGTTCGGCGGAACTCCACGCCGAGCTCGGCGATCCCGCTGTGTCGGCCGATTCTGCCAGGGTTCTTGCCATAACGAAGGAGCTGGGGCGACTGCGCCGCCTCGTTGATCCCTTCAATGCTTTTCGAAAAGTCCGCTCCGAGCTCAGCGAGGCACGGGAGATCATGGCAGACCGCTTGCAGGAGGCGGAGATGCGCGAGCTGGCACAGCGTGAGGTAGAGGCCCTCCAGGTCAAGCACGACGAGCTGCTCGAGACTCTGAAAGCAGCTATAGTCACCGACGAGGATTCTGCCATCAGCTCAGTCATCCTCGAAATCCGCGCGGGCACCGGTGGGGAGGAGGCGGCCCTGTTCGCCCGCGACCTCTACCAGATGTACGTGCGCTTCTGCGAAAGAAAAGGTCTGAACACTGAGGTAATGGACCAAAGCGGGTCAGACCTGGGGGGACTGAAAGAGCTGATCATGAACGTAAAAGGCCCGGAGGCGTACCGCTGGTTGGGATACGAGGGCGGTGGGCATCGCGTCCAGCGCGTGCCGGAAACTGAAGCGCAGGGCAGGATTCACACTTCGGCAGCTACGGTAGCGGTGCTCCCGGAGCCCGAACAGATCAACATCGATGTGAACTGGGACGCGGATGTGGAGGAGCATGTATCTCGCGCCGGTGGGCCGGGTGGGCAGAACGTGAACAAGGTGTCGTCCGCCATCAGATTAGTGCACAAGGCCACGGGTATCACAGTCTCCATGCGCGATGAGAAGAGCCAGCACAAGAACCGGGCCAAGGCCCGCCGAATCATGCTCACCAGGCTCTTCGATCATCATCGACATGAGAGCACCCACCAACGCGACGCCGCACGCAAGAAAATGATTGGAAGCGGAGACCGCTCGCAGCGCATCCGAACCTACAACTACCCCCAAAACCGCGTCACTGACCATCGTATCGGGCTGGACCTGTACTCGCTGGACAGGATAATGCAGGGCGATCTTGACTCCCTGGTTGCTGCGCTCCAGACGCACGACAAAGAGCTGCGGCTCAAGAGTCTGTGATGCGCCGGCCGGGATCAAGAGAGATCCGGTGTGCCACGCACCCGCGCGTGGGTGTGTCGCTTCGGCATCTCGGGCGGACGGCGCGCGGCGCTACGCCGGCATTGCAATCCTCGCGTCCTACCGCTTACCCGATACCTGAGGCCGTCCAAGCCAACGAACGACCGACCTCGGGCACAATAAGACGAGATTCCAACTCGGCTGGCAGGGCGGCGCGGAAGTCATCCGCACTCTGCGCCAGTATTGGGAAGGTCTTGTAGTGGCATGGAATGATCACCTCGGGGCGCAGCATATCTGCGGCAAGGGCTGCACCGGCCGCTCCCATCGTGAAATGATCGCCGATGGGGAGAATACACACTCGCGGCTGGAACACGTCTCGTATGAGCCGCATGTCGCCGAACACATCGGTGTCCCCGGCATGGTAGATGGTGGCTAGATCATCCGTAGCGACCACAACGCCGTTGGGCATCCCCGCGTAAATCGGCCCGTTGGGCGAGTCGACGCTGGACGAATGGAACGCCTGCGTCAGCGAGACGCGCACGCCGTCAACGGTCTGCGTGCCGCCCGTGTTCATGCCCGAGAACCGACCGGCACTGAGCTGCGCCTCCAGGATACTGCATAGTTCAAAGCTGGCGATTACCGTGGGATTGAACTGCTCGACCAGGGATTTAACATCAGCAGTGTGATCGAAATGGCCGTGCGTCAGCAGGATCATGTCGCAGCGAGACGGCTTCTTCTGATCGTCAGGGCACGAGGGGTTCTCCGCGAGCCAAGGGTCAATAAACACAACTCGCTCATCCGGCAACACGAGCCGGAAGGTGGCATGCCCCAGCCAGGTAATACTTGAACTCATGGCGTGGCTCCGAGTTCGGCAATCTTCTCCAGGATTTCGGCGTTCTCGGGAAACCGTCCGACCTGTTGTTTGTTCCAGATCTGCGCGCCGTTGACGTGAACGTCGAAGACTCCACCCTGCCCCTGGACCAGCGTTGCATCTACTCCAAAGCGTCCCTTAATGGCCTCCGCCAGACTGGCGGCAGTTGGCAGATAGTTTCATTGCACGCAATACTTAATGCTGACGTCCATCGCGATAGCTCCTCCCTAGCTAGGCCAAGTTCATCGTCATGAGGAACTCTGCATTGGTCCTGACTTTGGCAAGTTGAGCTCGCAGCAGCTCGATCGCCTCTACAACGTTCATGTCCGAGATCACTCGACGCAGCCTGTAGACGAGCTCGAGCTCCTTGGGATCAAGCAGCAGTTCTTCCTTACGGGTTCCCGAAGCCGCGACGTCGATCGCCGGCCACACCCGGCGGTCCACCAGGCGTCGGTCAAGGTGCAACTCGCTGTTGCCGGTGCCCTTGAACTCCTCGAAGATCACTTCGTCCATCTTGGAGCCTGTGTCCACTAAGGCCGTGCCGATGATTGTCAATGACCCTCCCTCTTCCATATTCCGGGCGGCGCCGAAGAAGCGCTTGGGCTTCTGAAGCGCGTTGGCGTCTATACCTCCGGAGAGGATCTTGCCGGAGTGAGGTATCTCGGTGTTGTAGGCCCGGGCCAGGCGAGTAATGGAATCAAGCAGAATGACAACATCGCGACGATACTCAACGAGCCGTTTCGCCTTCTCCACGACCATCTCAGCGACCTGAACATGGCGTGACGCCGGCTCGTCGAAGGTCGAGCTGACCACTTCCGCGGTGGTGTTTCGCTGCATCTCAGTCACCTCCTCCGGCCTTTCGTCGATCAACAGGATGAAGACGTAGGTGTCCGGGTGATTGGCAGCGACGGCGTTGGCCATCTTCATCAATAACACAGTCTTGCCCGTTCGCGGCGGAGCGACAATAAGCATACGCTGCCCCTTGCCGATCGGCGTAACCAGATCGACGATGCGCATGTTGACCTCGTCCGGCTTGGTCTCCAGGATAAGGCGCGCATTCGGATGTAGCACCGTAAGATCTTCGAAGTTGGTCTTCTCAGTGACCGCGTTGGGGTCCTCCATATTGATGGCTTCTACGCGAAGCAGGGCGAAGTAACGCTCGGACTCCTTGGGCGGTCGAATCTGCCCGGCAACGATGTGCCCGTTCCGCAGGCCGAAACGGCGGATTTGCGACGGGCTGATGTAGATGTCGTCGGGGCAGGGGACGTAGTTGTATTCCGGGCTGCGAAGGAAGCCGAAGCCGTCCGGCAGGATCTCCAATACGCCTTCGCCGTACATGAGGCCGTTGCGGTTGATTCTGTCCTTGAGGATTCTGAAAATCAGGTCCTGTTTCTTGAGGCCCGAGTAGTCATCCAGGTTCTCCTGCCTGGCTACCTCGTGTAGCTCCTGGACCGTCATTTTTTGCAAAGCTGTGATGTGGATATCGCCGCGCTTTATCTCCTCATACTTGGCGTGCGTTTCTGCGTCGATTTGTCCGGACTCGCCCACGCCGGAAGCCTTGACGGTCGCTCCGGCGCCCGCCCCCTCGGCGTCTGCGCCGGCGGGAGTTTGAGCGGCTGCATCGGCACTCTTGCGGTCATCCTTGGCCGACAACGATGCGCCAGCGCCCTTCTTCTTCCGTACGTTGCTTGTCGTGGCTTTCGCCATGAAAACTCCTCCTGAATTGGAATTGAACCTTGTTGCAGTATACCGGTTTGTCAGATCAGAACTCGGTGCTCACAGGATTCTTCCCGTTGATAAACCCATTCGCAGACGATCAGGAAAAGGACGCCAGCACCGCGGCTAAGACTCGTTCAACAGCGGGACGTAAATCAGCAACTGCGGAATGGTTTACGATGGCATAATCGGCAATTGCCCTCTTCTCGTCCAGTGATTTCTGCAGGTTTTCTCTCTTTCGTAACTGCCGTTCGCTCCACCCCCTGGAGGTGGCAAGCCGCTTGAGACGCACCTCGCGGTCCGCCTCCACAAAGATGACGGCGTCGCACAACCTGTGCAGTCCCGCCTCGTAGAGCTTCGGCGCATCCAACACGATAGCGACCACCGCCTGGTCCGCCGAGTAGACCCGGATAAGCTCCTCCCGGCGTCGCGCAAGTCGTGGGTAGAGCAGCGCTTCGAGTCGGGTGAGCTCGGCCGGATCATCAAATACGATTGAAGCTACCGCCTGGCGATCTACGGAGCCCTCATCTGGACAGACGCGCGCTCCCCACCACGTGCGTAACGTCGCGATGACCTCGGCGTCACGAAGCTCATCATGCGTGAGCCGGTCAGAGTCGATGACGGCGGCGCCGAGCGATTCCAGAATGCTCGCGACTGACGATTTCCCCGCGCCTATGCCGCCAACAAGACCGATGATCGGCTTATTCCGCTTGCGCTCGACTCGCGACAAAGCCCCTACACAGTGTCGTTACGATCTCTCCGCCCGCGCCACGAACACGGACGTTGCCTCCTGATACCACCTCCGCGACACCAACTCGACCTTCTGAACCGCCACCACCGCAGACACGCCTGTCCGCACGGTGGGCTGCTCAAAGGGTTGCTTTTTGCCCTTCGCTGCGTCGGAAGTCGAGCTTCGCGAGACTACGCGTGCACCACGAAGGGCAGAAGCTGCGAAACGGGAGGCCGACCCATACCGGGCCGCTCAACCATGAAGAGCCGCCTTACTATACACTAGGCCCCCACGCGTGTCACTACTCTTTTTTATGTTTTTTTCCCCGCTGCCGGCACCCCAACACAGGCGAATTCGGCCCATAGGTAACTCACGGAAAACCTGATTCCGAGAACGCGTGCGCCGTAAAAAGAAGAACCTCGACGTCGCTCTCCCGCCAGGCATCGGCGGGCAAACCTGCCTTCATGGTACAGCAGTTCGCCAGAAACTCCTCAGCGGACCAGTGGTGGTCCACGGCTACCTTCGGCAAGAAGCAGCCGGACTTCTCGCCGCACCGGATCATAACACCATGAACCCCTGGACGCAATGACAGGGGGTCCGTCGTTGCCTCCAGGTCAGAGAGAATCGAGATCTCAATCTGCAGCCTCGGCAGCTCGTCAGCAGTGATGGGGTCCCCCGCGAATCGCGGGTCAGCCAGCGAACGCCTCGTAACGTCGCACACCGCGGAGACGATGTCCTCAGTCGAAGCAAACGACCCCACACAACCTCGCAGCCTCTTGCCCGCCCAGAAAGTCACGAATACGCCCCCAAACCTACCGGGAATGGGTGGGATGTCCTCGGCGGACGCCCGCGGAAGCCCTAGTAGCTCACGCGCGGTGTCGCGAGCCTTTCGCAGCAGCGCTCGCTGCTCCCGAGACTCAATCCTCGTCTCCGTCGCCACAATGCGGAACCTTGTTCTTGGTCACGTCGAGCAGACACCGCCCTCTACCGGACGTACGGTAGGGTGCCGCAGGTGAGGTGGTGCCGCTGCCATCTTCAGCAGATGAATTGTATCGCGCATGGCGTAGACGTCCAAGTAAGATTAGACACAGTCGACGTGGCTCCGGACACCGGGGGGGGAAGAGGGGGGGGCACCTCGGGCAACTGGCCGGCGTGCGACGTGCATATCCAGGCGGCTGTGGCGGCGGACATTATGCTGCCGAGACCTCCACCGCACTAACCTCAGCCAGCGACACTCGCCGCACCCAGGAGCTTGCCTGGCGGGCCAGCCCTGTGCGGGGGCGCCAGTTATCGCGCCGCCGGGCCCCATCGTCCGAGAAGTCAGCCTGTAAGGTTTTTTGACCGCGTCGCGTGTACGGGCTAGCATTGAGAGGATATGGGCCTGGTATGTAATTGATCGCGCCGTTGACATACGCGTTGCGTGTGACTCAGGTAGAAAGAAACGGAAAACGATGATGCTGCGGGAACACCTTCATAGACCCCGTGTCCTTGCTCTTGCTATCGCCGCGAGCGTTGTATGTGCCGGGCTCCGCGCACGTGCGAGCACTGTAGTGCCGATGAGCCTTGCGACCTTGTCCGACCATGCGGGCCAGGTGATCGTTGGAACGGTACAGTCGGTTCGCTCGTACTGGGCCGACAGCCCACGACGCATTGAGTCCGAGATCACGCTCGCACAGGTTGTGTATCTAAAAGGTGCACTGCCCGGCTCGGAGCCGACGTTCACGCTGATCGTGCCCGGGGGAAGTGTCGGCCAGACACACATGCAGATAACCGACGCGCCGACGTTCGGCGTCGGCGAGGAGTGGATCCTATTCCTTCTGCCAACGTATAAGACATTCCCCGTTGTCGGGCTGTCACAGGGAGCATTGCGAGTTCTAACCGACGCCTCCGGTGTGAAGCGTGTCACCAGCGCGTCGGCGCATCCGCTCAAGGGTATCGACCAACGGGGATTCGCCTACTTTGCCAGCAGCCCAGTGAAGATGTCCGAGGCTAACGCACCGAAGACGGTTGGAGCCGTAGACCTCCGACAGGCGCAGACCGTGACACGAGCCACCGGCGTGCAGGGCATGCCGCTGGATGAGTTCCTGGCGATGCTGCAGCCCATCCTCGACGGAAGCGCGGACCACAACTTGACCGAGCCCGCCGGGCGACGTGTGCTTGTGGACTACGTACCCGTCCCGTTGGCGCAATCGGGGAAAAGGGTGAGAGGTCGCTAGCGTGAATCGTGTGCTCCGATACTTGGCGTGCGTGAGCGTTGCCTTGGGCGTTTTCATGACCCAGAACGACCGGGCGGTGGCGTTCCTTTACTACGTAGTCAACGGCACGCCTGTCGTGTGGCCCGGCGCGACAAGTCAACGTGATCTGTCGCCCACGTCTTTTCCGCCAGGCAGCGATGCTGAGGTGCTCATCCTCGAGTCGATGGGCCTCTGGAACATCGTCCCCGGGGCTGACTTCGAGTTCACTGCTGTCCGCCTTGATCAGGACTACAACATAGACCATACCGACGGGTTCAACGATACAGCGGTGGTCGCCAGCTCTCAGCTCGACCCGGGCGTACTCGGCGTCACCTTCCTCGTCAACAACGGCGCCGAGTGGTTCGACATGGACGTGCTCTTCAGCGACAACCCCGATGGCGTGGGATACACGTTGGACCCCAACCCGGGCTGTGACGTGGTCGCGAATCCCATCCCGACGAACGGTTACTCATTCCTGCTCATTGCGGTCCACGAAATGGGGCACGCCCTGGGCCTTGGCCATTTTCCTGCCGGCGATGAGCCGCCGGGCACGCAATGGTTCATCGGGACCATGAACCCGGGCTATCCAACAGGCGGCCCGGTGGGACAGAACAACATTATTGAAGTCCACACCGACGATCGCAACGGGGTGCGATTCCTGTATCCCCCAGCAGTGCCGGTGGACCCGCCGGTACACGATGTCGCCCACGCGGGGTATTCGAGCTCGGACACGATCGGCACCGCCGTGCCCGTGTACTTCAGCCCGTCCAGCCTGGCGCCGGGCGACGAATTGACACTGCGCGCGGTTATCGAGAACTTCGGCACGGCCGACGAACTGGCCGTTCGCGAGGGATTCTACCTTTCGCTCGATCCCGTTATAGACGAGTTAGACATGTGGATCGGCGCCCTTATCTGGGATCTCGCGGCAGGAAGCGCGGCGGAGTTCGACGCCATAGTGACCTTGCCGGGCGATATGCCGGCGGGTGATTACTTCCTCGGTGCGATCATCGATGACCTCAATGAGATCCCCGAGCTCTATGAGGACAATAACGCCGTCTCTTATTGCGAAATGCTGACGGTGCAGCAACTTGCGCCGGTGATTGACCTCTCGGCATCGCAGGCTGCCGCGTGCGGCCAACCGTACGAAGGGCCGAGCCCGGGTCTGACACATCCGGTCAATATGAGCCCCGTAACGTGGACTCTGGACGCCGCGCCGGTGGGTGTGACAATTGACGCCGATACGGGCGTCATTACCTGGGCCAACCCTGTCCCCGCACCGACGCCTCACGACGTCACCGTGCGGGCGACCAACGGCGCGGGGAGCGCTACCGCCTTGGTGATGCTTACGGTCTTGCAGGGCGACACCAGCGGTAACGGCCGAATCGATTTAGGCGACCTTCCAGCGATGGCCGCGTGTCTCACCGGACCTGTCGGCGGGTTGAAGGCCGACTGTGGGTGTAGCGACCTTGACGCTGACACCGACGTCGATCTCAGAGACATCTGGACATATCAGACAGCGTTCGAGAACTGATTGGCTGCGGCAAGCGCGGCCGATTTGTCTCGTCTCTGCTACGGGGCGGAATGGCACGGCGTGTGCACGCCGCTCAGTGCAGTCATCCTACTCGCCAATCGAACATGCCCGCAGTGCGGCGCTCGGGTTCGCAATCCCCAAAACGCGGCGCGCCTACCCTGAGCAAAGTCCAGACACCGCACCCGGCTCCGTGCGGTTTGCTTAACAACACCAGAAAGCGTGGATCTGCTTCTTGTAACGATTGGGGCATTCTATGTCTTTCCGTAGCGGGTGTAGCAGCATCTATGGTGGGCGGCGCGCTTCTAAGCATGCCGTCACCCGCGAGGGATAACGCTACTCGGAGACGCAGAATGCTCTAAACACGCAAGCGGTGATGGTGCCGCATAGGCGGGGCTCGCCCTCGGTCGGGTGGGCACGTTCAGACTCCATC
>JBHHXS010000118.1:0-10074 GCA_046757145.1 Phycisphaerae bacterium
GCTTGCCGAGCTGATGGCAATACTTCCGGGGCCCGACTTCCCCACCGGTGGGCAGATTTGCGGCCGGCGCGGAATCAATGACGCGTACACAACCGGGCGCGGGAGCATCACGCTGCGCGGGCGGTGCCACGTGGAGGAGGGCCGCGCGGGGAAGAAGACAATAGTCATAACGGAAGTGCCGTACGGTGTGCTCCGCAGCACCATCACGGAGAAGACCGCTGAGGGCGTGAAGGCGGGCCAAATACGCGATGTCGCAGCCATTAACGATGCCTCTGACCGCAAACATGATGTGCGAATAGAAATAGATCTGAAACGCGACGCGAACGAGGATGTGATCATCAATCAACTGTTCGAGTACACGCCGTTCCAGACGAACTACCACATCATGAACATAGCTCTTGTCGGGCGCCAGCCGCGGACACTTACGATCAAGCAGATGCTGAGCCTCTACCTCGACCACCGCAAGGAGGTGATCCGCAGGCGTACATCCTTCCTGCTCCGCCGGGCAAAGCAGCGTGCTCACATTCTCGAGGGCCTAATCCTTGCGGTCGGTGACATCGACCCGATCATCGACCTGATAAAGGACTCGTCGGACCCCGGAGAAGCTAAGGCAGCGCTGATGTCGCGCCCTCTGCGCTTGACGGAGCAGGCACTGCTGCGTCGCTTACTCCCGGAGACGCTTGTCAATCGCTATTCCGCCGCTGCCTGCCACCTTACCGCCGTGCAGGCCGGTGCCATCTTGACCATGCAGTTGCAGCGGTTGACGGGGCTTGAAATAGAGAAGCTCGCCGGGGAATACTGCAACCTCGTGAAAGAGATAGACGGGTACGAAGATATCCTGCGCGATGAGCAGCGCGTCCTGGCGATCATCCGTGCCGACCTCGAAGAACTCAAACGCAAATACCCCGGCGCCCGACGCACTGAAATCGTCGAGGCGGTGGGGGACTTCCGATTAGAGGAGCTGATCCCCGACGAGCCCGTCGTCGTGACGATCTCGAGCGCGGGGTATATCAAACGCACCGACGTGGATTCTTATCGTAAGCAGGGGCGTGGCGGAAAAGGGGTGCGGGGCAGCGCTACCAAGGAGGGGGACTTCCTTGAGTATCTGTTCGCCGTCTCCACGCACGATTACCTGCTCGTCTTCACGGACCGCGGGCGGGTTTACTGGATGCGCGTGTACGATCTGCCCGAGATGAGCAGGACGTCACGTGGGCGATCCATCGCTAATCTGTTGCAGATGCAGTCGGGCGAGCGCCACCGCGCCGTGCTCCCCGTGAGGCAGTTCGAGGAATCGTATGTGTTCTTCGCCACCGCGAAGGGAACGGTGAAGAAGACACCCATCGCGGCATTCAGCCGCCCCCGCCCGAGCGGCATTATTGCCATCACCCTCGACGCTGACGACGAGTTGATCAACGTCGAGCGCACCACCGGGGACAACGAGATTGTGCTGGGCACGCGCCGGGGAATGGCCATCCGCTTTGACGAGAAGGATGTGCGGGCCATGGGTCGAGGTGCGCGCGGGGTCCGCGGGATGACCCTCGTCGCGGACGATGCCGTCGTTTCCATGGCGGCGATCAACCCGGGCTCGTCGCTGCTCACCGTGTGTGAGAAAGGGTTCGGCAAGCGCACCTGCTTGGAGGAATACCGCAAGACTCGCCGGTCGGGTAAGGGGGTCATCAACATCAAAACTACGCAGCGCAATGGAGCCGTTGTCGCCCTTCGCGCCGTCGACGACTATGATGAGCTCATGCTGATCACCGCTAAGGGCATGATGCTCAGAACCGATCTGACTGCTGTCAGAGAGATCGGGCGAGCCACCCAAGGCGTGCGCCTCATACGTATCGATGAGGACGACAAGGTTGTCGCGGTGGCCAAGATCGCTTCAGAAGAGGCAGGCGAGGAGGGCGGCGAGGAGGGCGAGCCCGAAAGCTGCACCCCGACCGAGCCGGACGATACGTGATCCACCAAGCACGATCGGGCGCCCCCGGTCAGAGCCCCCGGCGCAGGCCTGGGAGGAATGTATCGGTCGGTTGCGCGCCCGGATCGGCAAGACGGCATGCACTCGCCCGCAGTAGCGTAGCGATGCCCTTGTCAACGTTGGGGTCCACGTTGCACGATGATCGCCGGCACCAAACGTCCGCGGAATTCTCGTGCGCTTTGCCGTGTGTTTGCCGAATAGAGTGTATAGTGGTGTAGCGGCGCAGTGCCGTGGCGGCGTCGGGGCGGTGCGACGGGCATCGACCGGTACTTCGCCCGGACAAGCGTCAGATGGGAAATGAGGGTCATACGATGCAGAAACCTACACTCACGACTGTTTCGGTCATGTTGGCGGTGGGACTGCCGATACTCCGCCCGTCGGCTTCCGCACAGGTGATAGCGCCCGCGCAGACGGCGTTGGAGGCCGCTAGCGCCGGTGCCGTCGCGAGTCGATCGCCGGGAAACATGGTTGCCGTGGGCGTCGCCAACGCGTTGGCCTTTGCCGACCTAAGCCGCGCGAGAGTCGTGATCACGCAGACGTCGCGCCCCACTTCCAGACTTGCACGCCTAATCGCCGACACTGTGGCCGAAATCTTCGCTGAGCTCGATCTCATGATTCGCGCGTTTGACCTGTTGTTGCAAAATCGAGCGGGTAGGCAGGCGTCCCCAGCGGGGTTAATCCGGGACGCCGCCGACCTGTCCGGAGGCCAGCTACCAAGGACACGTTAACCGGGTCGGGTGCGTTTGCGCCCATTCGGGACGTCTGATGTAAGGTTGGAGGGCCCGGCAGTGGCCGTGATGCGGCCGTAGCGCGGGGCTCCGCATCCAACTCGGTGCGACTTGTTGCCGCCAAACCTGCACGCCGCGATCGGCCACTCGCCTTGACAGGTGCGGCTCCTATACCAGCTTTCCTAAACACTCACACTTACCTGCGGAAAGTCGCACGTTACAGCAAACTGTGGCAGTTTATTCGGCCTGACGGGTTGACTTTATCGGAGAATAGCGTATACTTGGAGCGAAAACTAGTAGAGAGGACGGTAGCATCAGGGCGGCTTGATGAGCGGAACTTGTAATATCTATCCATAAAAGTTCTGATTATATAGCAAGATCCATCCGTTCTGTTCCCCCGCTATCCTAAGTGCTCCTAAAAGCCCCTTCCGTCATCGAACCCGCCTGTCCTGCGCTAGTTTTTGCTCTTAGTGCAGATTTGACGTGTCGCTAGTTGCATTGGCATGTCAGTTTGCGCGGCGGCGCTTCGCGGTGGTTGATTGACCCGTTGTGCGGCGAGTGCACCGCCACCAGTATTGAGGACGACCGGCTCGGGAGTCGGTATGGGCATATGGCTTCGGCAACGTGTTGTTTGTGGGCCGGGCCTTTGGGTGTTCGGAGTAGGGTTTCGCGAAGTGGAACGGAGGTAGTGTCCCGACGGGAGCCCTGCCCGAGATGAGTGGGCGTCATACTACGAAGGAGAGCACAGGGAGAACAGCAGGACCTGAGAATTGTTCGACTGGCAGGGGTACCAACTGCACATTGACGCCTCGTCGCTTGCGACGGCTGGTCGAATCGGCCTTGGGGGTTGGGTTTCCCATACTGCCCCGGAACCGGTCGTTACCGGTATGACGCTCACTCGTTTCCATCATTTCTTCATATCGAGTGTCACGCCCCGCACCGTGCGGGGATGTGCTATTCAGCGCCGCTTGCCCGTCCGCGGGCGTTGAGGCTGTGCTTTCTGAGCATTCTCCGCCATCGCCTGTAGTTTCTGAAAAAGCGACGGTGTGCTTCGCTTCGTGGCGCCCCCGGTAGCCTGCCTTTCCGCCGGCTTGAGCAGCGTGCCCGCTGCCTCCTGCTCCTTGATGTGCGCCCGAATGCGTTTCTGTTCGATGGTTCCGAACAGCGAACTCGACATAATGTAGAGGTTGAGGCCGGCAGGCATTTTGTAGAAGATCAACAGCATCATGATGCTCATCAGCGGCATCATCTTCTGCATCATTTCCTGCTGCTGGCGCTGTTGATCGGTCATGTTGGGGTTAGGCGCGGGCTTAGGCTGTAGCTTCTGCTGGGTGTACATGAACACAGCCACGAGAAGGGGCAGCAGGTTGAACGAGTCGATTGTCCATCCGACAATCGGAATGACCAGATGCGAGCTGAACGTGAACAGGGCGTCCGGGGCCGTAAGGTCGTGAATCCATGGCAGGAACACGCATGACTCGTGCCGCATGAGGATGTTGTTGCTCAAGCTCAAGTAAAGCGCGACCCAGATGGGCATCTGAATCATCATGGGTAGACAGGTGATTATCTGGCCCGCAGGGTTGATGTTCAGCTTCATCATCTCCTGATTCATGCGTGCTTTGTCGTTGGCGTACTTCTTCTTGATCTCCTCGATCTTCGGGGCAAGTTCCTGCATGCGATGCTGCATGCGCACCATGTTGACCTGTCCCTTCTTCGTGATGGGGTGCAGCAGCGCCCGCACAAGAAGGACGAGAATGATGATCGCCACTCCGAAATCGCGAACGACGTAGAACAGGCCGTTGAGCAGCCAGATCATCAGCTCAACCAGAACGGTAAACGTGCACATGCCGAACCCCGAGGAGATCTGGAAGTAGTAGTTTCGGTTCCGGTAGTCCTGCTCGGTCTTGAAGGTGCGGGCGTCCTTTTCCCCCAGGTAGATAGCGGCAGGATAGCTCAGCGCCGAGCCGGGTGCGACGGTCTCAGGGCGGCTGACGAAGCGCACGGTGACGTCGTCATGCGTGAGGTTGGAGCCATCCAGGTCAAACGCCGCCACCGATGTTATGTAATCAGCCTCACCGTCGAGGTTCCGGTTGAGCGGCGCAATGGTACAGGTGAAGTAGGTGTTGGCTGTGGCGGCCCAGGAGAAACGGAGGCTCGGATCACTCGCAGACGCTGAGAACAACTCATGAGGCGTGCCCGCCCCGCCGGCGATCTTCGCCTGCGCCTTGCGACTCCCGTTGACGAACCCACCGCTGCGGATCCCCCAGTCGACATAGCGGTCATCCATGCGCTGGTTGGCCTGTCGTATGCCCAGCCCACCGCGGTAGGTTACGAGCACTTGGTGAGGCTCGGGCGATAGATTCTCGATCCTGAGGTCGGACTCCACGTCATGCCGACCGGACTCCCGCGACTGCCTAGGCAGGGTCAGTGTACGGGTGATTCTCAGTGCCGGGCGGTCGTTGTGGCGTATCTCGATCCAGTAGACAACCTGCTCTGCCTCCTCTCTTCCTGCTGTCTCGCGCGTCGTGACCGGGCCCACGTTCCATCTTTTGTCGTAAAGAGTTAGTGCCACGTCATCAATGCTGATCCGCTCGATCGCGAGTGACCGGTAGAGCGTGCCGTTGTCGCGCCTGACCGGGGCTAGAAGAAGGTAGCGTTGTGGATTGTCGATGGCTTCGGCGTGGTCGGACATCGTGGCCGATTCTATCGATGCACCGACGTTAGAAAGCACGAGGTGCATGCGGTAGTCGGATGAGCCCCCAGTCGCGTTCTTGCCGTCATCCGACTTTGCCCCGAGTGCCCGGATCTCCTCCTCCGGTGCCTCGACTACGGAGAACTCAGACAGGTCGCTGTCGATGTAGCGGCCCGCCTCCGGTGTGCCGGAATGCCGCGGTGGCGTTTCAGGTTCAGGCGAGCCCTCCGGTGTGGCCACTGGTGGTCCGGGGGTGGCTGCGTCTGTACCCGATAGGGCGTTGCCAACGCCGGGCTCTTTGGGTGGCAGGGGCGGGAGCAGGTGCGGCCCGATCATCATCACGGCTGCGAAAACGCCCAAGGAGATCAGAAGATTGCGGAGGGTGTCTTGACGATCCATGCCCGTTAGCGGCCCTCGAACAGGCGCGTTCCAAGGAAATCATCGAGTTCCGGGGTATCCAGAATCTTGCGCGATGCCTTCTCGACGTCGTACTCGAGTCGAACAAACTCCATGGTCGTGCAGTAGTCGTCTTCACCGACCTCCGGGGGGACGTACCCTTCGGGTGCTTCGCCCTTTTCGTACACCACGGTGTAGCACAGGCGTGGGTCGCGGTCGCGAGGCTGCCCCACGCTGCCAACATTGATGATTGCCTTCTCGTCAGACGTTATGGAGTACAAGTTCACGTCGGGCAGGTCATCCGGTACGTCAAAGCAGGGATCGTCCAGGAATACGCCGGGCACATGGGTGTGGCCGACGAGACATGCCATATGCTGCTCTTCAAGCCGCCTGAAATTCTCCATGATCTTGGTCGGATTGGTGTAGACATCCTCGGGGAAGAGATACTCATTAGCCGGCCGACGCGGCGAAGCGTGTACGAGTAGCATTCCCTTGGCTGCGCAGGTGATGGGCCAGCGACCCAGTGCCTCCCAGCGTCTGTCGCGCTTCGACTTGTTGGGTTCGTCCTCGAGTACCTGTCGTGTCCAATAGGCGGCTCGTTCCGCACCGACGTTGAAATTCGTGGGCTCATAGAACACGGCCAGATCGTGATTCCCGCACATCGCAATCTCACACCGCTCGATGATGAGATCCAAGCACTCCTTGGGGTTCGCACCGTATCCGACGACGTCTCCGAGACAGAAAACCTGCTTGATCGAGCGCCTGTCAAGATCACGCAGGACTTCCTCGAGCGCCTCGAGGTTGCCATGAATGTCCGAGATTACCGCAAACACACAGTCGAGCTCGCAAGTTGTTGTGAAGCAGGCGCCCGGCCCAGGAGCGCCTCGAGGACCCGGGCGAAGACGAGCGCACGGGGCCGGGATCCATGGGTCGGCTCCCGCCGTCAGACTGCACCTAGAATCGACTTTACGTGTCGGTCGACCGATCGTCAATGGGGCCGCGCCCTGCGCGGTCTCGTGTGCTGGTCAATCGTGATAACTGGTGGGATATGCACTCAGTCCCGGGTGGGCCCTGAGCGTCGCTGATGGGTCGACAGCTCAGGGCGCGCGTAGATACTCGGTGCGTGCGTATCAGGTCGATTGGCTGCTCACTCCCCGGCTGGGGCCTCCATAGCATGCGCGCCGATATTCTGCATGCGGGTGGGGATGGGTCGATGTAGCAACCACGCCCACCGGATTGCCGGGCGCCCGTCTGTTAAGTTAACCTTCTTCATTTTATAGGATGTCCCAGCTCTGACCGCTCCGGCGCTTTCAACCGCTCGGACCGCGGTGCGGCTCTTCCTGCTCCGGTATTGACGGTTGGCAGATGTGGCTTGCCGGTTCTTAACGCACGCGTTGGGCTACGGGCACGGCGTGCGCCTTACCGCCAAGAGTCGTCACTCTCGCGTCTCGGTCGGCATGGTCGGTGAAACCGCCCGCATGGGACGACTCGTACCCTGATCGATCAGCGGGCCAGCACGTAATCCGCGTACTCCGGGTACCACATGGCGCCGGCGACCATTTCTTCAATGGCATCATCCGGTATCATACGCCCGAGGTTGAGTCTTCGAGCCTCTCTGATAATGGCGCAGGCTATCTTGCGGCTGACCTCGCGCAGAGCACTCTGGTCGGGGTAGATGGCACCGGTGTCGAGGCGGTCGCGTGTGACAAGCTGTGCGAGGGTGCGGGCGGCTACGAGAAACATGGAGTCGGTGACCTCACGTGTCTCAGCCAGTATGCAACCCAACCCGACACCCGGGAAGACGTATACGTTGTTGCCCTGACCGATCACGTGGGTCGCTCCATTATGCTCCACCGGATCGAATGGACTACCGGTCGCGACGATGGCCCGTCCGTCCGTCCACCGAATGGCTTCGAAGGGAGTGCATTCCGCTTTTGAGGTAGGGTTGCTGAATGGCAATATCACCGGCCTGTCCACATGCCCGGCCATCTCCCGGATTATCTCCTCGGTGAAGACGCCCGGCCGGGCCGCTAGACCTACAAGTATCGTCGGCTTCACATTCTTAATGACCTCGAGCAGACTGACCGTGCCGTCGCCCGTGAAGCCGTATCCAGCCATTGCCTGCCTGTTGAGCGCGAACGGCCTCTTGTGGGCGTCCTTGATTATCCGCCCCTCGTAGAGCAGGCCCCGGCTGTCGAGGAAGACCTGTGCTGCGTGTACCTGCTGAGGTTCGTCGCATTCTTCGAGCATGGCAGCGCGGACCAGTCTTCCGATTCCGACGCCCGCGGCTCCGGCGCCCAGGTACACGATGCGTTGATCGACCAGCTTCTGGCCTGTGATCCGCAGGGCGGAGAGCATTCCTGCCAAAGCGACAGCAGCAGTCCCCTGGATGTCGTCATTGAAGCACGGCAGGCGCCTCCGGTAACGGTCCAGGACCATGAAGGCTATGTCCTTATGGAAGTCTTCCCATTGTACAAGGGCCTGAGGGAGAGCATGGTGGACGGCAGCCACAAAAGCTTCGATGAAGCTATCGTAGGCCTCACCGCGCAGCCTCCGACGCCTGTAACCGATGTAATTAGGATCGTTCAGCAGATCTGCGTTGTCGGTCCCCACGTCGAGACTGATGGGCAGGCAATGCGATGGGTGTATGCCCCCCGCTGCGCAGTAAAGGGCGACTTTGCCGGCCGGGATGCCCATGCCTCCAGCTCCCTGGTCACCGAGGCCCAAGATCCGTTCATTGTCTGTGACGACAACGAGGCGGATGGCCGTGGGGGCGATGTTCCTCAGCACGTCGTGGATCCGGCCAGTGTCGTCGGGTGTTATCCACAGGCCCCGGGGTCGGCGGAATATCTGGCTGTAGCGCTGGCAGGCCAGCCCTACTGTCGGCGTATAGACAATCGGCATAAGCTCGGGCAGATTCTCCGTCAGGACGCGATAGAAGAGGGTTTCGTTTCGATCGTGTAACGCCATCAACCCTATGAATTTCTCGAGGTCGTCGTTCTTGGCGCGAACATGTCCGAGGGCCAGCTTCACCTGTTCGTCGATCGTGAACCGTCGGTGTGGCAGCAACCCCTCCAGCCCGAGTTCACGTCGCTCCTTTGAGGAAAACGCAGCGTCCTTGTTGTAAGCCGGATCCCGAAGAAGCTGCACGCCGCCGTAGGGAACCTCGACCACCTTCGAACCGTTGGTAAGTGTTGAAGAAACTGGTGTCATTGTGTCTAGCCTCGGAACTACCAGCCTACGATTCACGATCCCCCCGCAGGTGCGAGGCAGCCTCCACGCTGACCTGCAATACCCTGTCTTGCCTGCAAGCCTGGTGCCTGAACACCACCGTGTCGTTAAGACGGCGCGGGACGAGAAGCACTTCCAGGCCTGACGCCGGGCGGACCAGCAAGTACTCCAGGTACTCCGAGCTCCCGCGAGTGACGGGCGCCCCTTTGGAGGGGAGCGACAAGGCCTCCACATCGGCACCCGGCATGCCGCGTAGACCGCGTCGCACGACGTTGGCACCTTCATGTGCGAAGTCGCGTCGCCACACCCACGCGGTCAGATTATGCGACAATGACGTCACAACTGTGTGGATTGGCGCAGAGAGAACGGGAAAAGACACAGATTGGTCGCCCGCCGTCAGTCTTGGTCTATCGACACGGCCCGTCCGCCGGGAGCTCTCCGGTGAAGTTGTTCTGCAGTCCGGCGAAGCCGTTTAACTGAACGTATCCCGCGGAGAGGTCGATCTCGAACATGACGAAATCCGCCAGGTCGACGTCGCAGTCATTGTCAAGGTCGCCCACGGGCCGCCCTTGCGCATCAACCGTGGTGAAGCCTGGAGTGTTGCAGCAGACGTCGACGTCGTCGTCCACACCATCCCCATCGCTATCTATCACACAGATGGAACCCTCGACAACAAAACGGGCGTCGGTGAAGGGATCGTCAATCCATGCGTTGCCGTTCCAGAAGAAGTAGCTCGCACCGGGAAGATCGGCGTTGTTCAAAGGCATACCCCCGACCCCGGTAGCACCAAAAAGACCGCTCCCGAAGATCAGCGCGTAGGCGCCCGGGTCAAGTGTAGCCGCCAACGGCACGCGCACGTCGCTGCTCGGACGGCCCGCGTCGAAGACGGTGGACGCCACGACCTCTCCCTCGTCCAGGGGTGCGCCGACCGGCAGGGCAGCAGGATCGCTTAGTACTACAATAGCAGCAAAGAGCGTCAGCCCCTCGAATCCTTCGTGCATGGTGAGGTGCCCGCCGACGGCTGATACCTCGACCGTCCGGGTCACCTG
>JBHHXS010000119.1:0-10073 GCA_046757145.1 Phycisphaerae bacterium
GTATGACATTATCCGACGCTTCGGTTTCGGGCAGCCGACGCGCATCGGGTTTCCCGGGGAGGGTGCGGGGGTCGTACACTCTCTTGGCCACTGGACGACTTACTCGACGACCTCGGTCTCCTTTGGATACGAGGTGGGCGTCACGCCCTTACAGCTTGCGGCCGCGTTCTCCGCCATCGTCAACGACGGCGTGCTCGTCAGGCCAGTGCTCGTTGCCAGACTACTTGATGCCGCCGGGCGTACCATCCGATCGCTTGACACGCCGGAGATCGTCCGTCGTGTGGTGTCCTCGGACGTCGCGCGCTACATGAGCCACGAAGTACTCCCCGCTGTGGTCGAGCGGGGCAGCGGGTCGCGTGCGCGACTCAAAGGCTATAGCGTGCTGGGCAAGACCGGCACTGCGAAGGTTCCGTATCGCAATCGTAGCGGCTATGAACCCGGAGCATACGTCGCTACGTTCATCGGGGCTGCTCCGGTGGAAGATCCTCGCGTGGTCGTGTTGGCGATGATTCGCAGGCCGAATCCCTCACTGGGTTACTATGGCGGTACCGTGGCCGCCCCCGTCGTCCGAGAGATTCTCAGGGCGGCGCTGCCCTATCTGGGTGTGGCGTCGCGCGAGCTGATAGCTGCTAGGATAGACGATCAACGTGTGGGCGAACATTGAGCGCACCTGTGAGGAGAACACACTTCACATGTTGGATGTCCCGTGATCACGTTGTGATATGGCTGGGCGAGCGCCCCGCTGACGCATCTATCTCCGCCTTTGGATGACAACCGCGGGTGCTGCGGTAAAATGCGAACTCAAGGATGAACGAACCTCCCCAATCCAATGGCACCCCCGGTCGGTCGCTGCTGGAGCTTCTCGGCTGCGCCGGTCTCGACGCCGAGGTGGATCGCACCGCTGATGCTGTCATTATCACGTCACTGGCCGACGACTCGCGCAGGGTGCAGGAGGGTAGCTGCTTTGTCGCCGTTCGCGGTGAGCGCTGTGACGGGCACGGTTTTCTGAATGACGCGGTACGAAGAGGCGCGCGGGCCGTGGTTGTTGATAAGGATGACAATCAGTCTTTAGACGCGGTGCGCGTGCGAGTCCACGATACGCGGGAGGCAATCGCGAGGCTCGCCGCCGCCTACTACGGCCTGCGCGACGAGCGGGCGCTCCGGCCGCGACTCATAGGCGTAACGGGCACCAACGGCAAGACGACGGTTGCATGGCTGCTGCGCGCGATCCTACAAGCGGCCGGTTACAGAGTCGCACTGCTTGGCACGGTGGAATACGACCTGATCGACCGGCGCATGCAAGCACCGTTGACGACTCCCGGACCCATAGATCTGTGTCGGCACGTCGCCCGGGCACGTGATGCCGGTGCCGACTGGGCCGTGCTCGAAGTCTCCTCTCATGCCTTGCAACAACGCCGCACCGACGGCGTGAGTTTTTCCGTGGGTGTATTCACAAACCTCTCGGGCGACCATTTGGACTACCACGGCACGATGGACCGGTACTGGCGGAGCAAACGACGGCTCTTCGAGGCTCTCGGCGGCGATGCCACCGCAGTGATCAACTTCGATGACCCGGTCGGGGAGCTGATGGCGAGCGATCTGCAGGCGACAGTGCTGGCATTCGGTATCGATTCCTGCCTGGCTGATGTAAGAGCTGTGGGTGAAGCTCCGGAGCGGAGGGGAACCCGTTTCACCGTTAAGACTCCTTCGTTTGAGGTGGACATGCTCAGTCCACTGGTGGGGCGGATCAACGTACTTAATGTGGTGGCGGCAACGGCGGCGGCGCGGACGTGCAGCGTGGCTCCCGAGGTAATCCGCAGGGCGGTGGAAACCTTTAGCGGCGTACCCGGCAGGCTTCAGCGTGTGAGCCCACCCGACGGCGCCTTTGCTGTATTCGTCGACTATGCCCACACCGATGAGGCCCTTCGGCACGCGTTGGAGGCGGTGCGGCCGCTGACCACCGGGCGCTTGATATGCGTCTTCGGATGCGGCGGTGATCGTGATCGCCTTAAGAGGCCGCGCATGGCCGCCGTTGTAGAGCACATGGCGGACGTGGCGTATGTGACCAGTGATAATCCGCGCTCGGAGGATCCCCAGGCGATCATTGATGACATCCTGCCCGGTTTTGGATCGCGTCCGCGCACGCGCATCGAGGTCGAGGTCGATAGACGTCGTGCGATCGAGACCGCGATAGCAGAAGCCCGAACGGGAGACACCGTTCTCATCACGGGCAAGGGACACGAGACGTACCAGCTTGTCGGTGGGCAGGTGCTGGACTTCGACGATGCCAAGGTCGCCCGCTCATGCCTTTACGCCGCTGTTCCGGAGGGCGCATCGTGATCCCGATGACTCTTGGCGAGGTAGCGGCTGCGATCGGAGCGGTTTGCCCGGATGCTGCCAAGGGCCTGCGTGTCTGCCGCGTCAGTGCAGATTCACGTCAAACGGAAAAGGATGATCTGTTCGTAGCCATCAAGGGCGAACGCTTCGACGGGCACGCGTTTGTCGAGCAGGCACGGGCGAACGGGGCGGTGGCTTGTATTTGTCGTCGGGGAGGCTGGCGCGCAGGCTCCGGCCGGTCAACGATACCGTTGCTTGAGGTGGACGACACAATAGCCGCCCTTGGGAGATTGGCAACTCACTACCGCGCGCGGTTTAGTCCGCCGGCGACGATCGTAATAGCGGTGACGGGCAGCAACGGAAAGACGACGACGAAGAGCATGATCGATCACGTGCTGCGTCACTCGATCAAGGGGTGCTGTTCACCCAGGAGCTTCAACAATGCAATCGGCGTGCCTCTGAGCATTCTCTCCGCTGATTCTGATGATCGCTACATGATCATTGAGATAGGCAGCAACGCGCGGGGCGAGATTGCATCCCTGGGGCGGATTGTCATGCCCGACGTGGCGGTCATCACGTCCATCGGCGACGCCCACACCGAAGGACTCGGCGATCTGAACGCTATAGCGGCGGAGAAAGCGTCATTGCTCACCTACGTGCGTGCCGGGGGACTTGCAATTGTCAATGTCGACAACCCGGCAATCAGAACTCATCTGCATCGCGCGTCGCGGGTGCGCATGGTGACCATCGGCCGGTCGGCGGGTGCGGATTGGCGGGTGACCGGCGTGCGGGGGACCATGAGGCTTACTGAGTTTGAACTCGACGGCGAGTATCACGTTGAGTTACCCATGCCCGGAATCCACCATGCGACGAACGCCGCTGCCGCCTTCTGTGTAGCAGCAGAATTCGGGCTGAGCCGAAGCGAGATCGCCGAGCGCTTGCGGAGCTTCAAGGCGCTTGACGGTCGAACTCGCCTCTATGATCTCGGCGACATAAAGCTGATCGACGATACGTACAACGCCAACCCAGCCAGTATGATTGCTGCGCTTCAGACTATGCGGCACGAGAATCATCGACGACGCGTGTTCGTCATGGGTGATATGCTCGAGCTGGGTCAGAGCGGTCCGGCGCAGCACGTACGGATGGTGCGTGCGGCATACGACGCAGGCATCGATGTGCTGGTGACGGTCGGGCCGACCACGGCGCGCGCGGCGGCGTCGCTGTGCCGGGCTGCAGTGCCTCCCAAGAGCATCTGCTGCGAAGATGCCCACTCCGCCGCCGAGGTACTGCTGGCCGTTCTGGCTCCCGGGGATACGGTTTGGGTGAAGGGCTCACGGGCTATGGCATTGGATCGCGCGGTCGCGCGCGTCAGGGCAGATTACGGACGACGTCGGGACCCTCAGCGGTCGAAGGCTGGTCCTGGAAGGTGTGGCGCGGGTTCGCCCGCAGTGTCGCTCGCCCCGTGAACAGCGCTGGTGCCGCGCGGTGAGCAGATATGGTCTGACAAGGAACGTGGGTTTACGTGCTCTATTACCTCGCGCGCGAGCTTCTGGGGGGTCGGCATTACGCCTACGAGAACACGCTGTTTCGCGCCACGTGCGCGGCGCTGCTGTGTTTCGTCTTGACCTTGCTGTGTCTACCAAGCGTCATTCGACGGTTGATCAAATGGAAGCTCGGCGATCGCCCGGAATTCGATCATGCGTCGCTCAACGAGCTGACTCGCGACAAGAGCAACGTACCCACCATGGGCGGAGTGATGATCCTGGCGTCGATCGCGTTGGCGGTACTGCTGCTGGCGGACCTGAGCAGCTTCTACGTGCGCATGGGGTTGGTGTGTCTCGTCTGGCTCGGAACTCTTGGAGCGGTGGACGACTGGCTTAAGCTGACTGCGAAGCGTCGCGCGGGCTCGCGTGACGGGCTGAAGATGTACGAGAAGTTGTTGTTCCAGATCGGGCTTGGGGTGATCCTCGGCTTCTACATCTACACCCACGGGCGCACGAACTTTGCCGTGACCAGCCCCTATGTTGATGGCGAGACCTTGCCCACTTACAGAATCCTTGCCGTGCCTTTCTACAAGGCCGGGTTACAACTGGGCGCTGCAGCCTTCATGATCGTGACCGTGGTGGTCATGGCGGGTACGTCGAACGCGGTGAACCTTACGGACGGCATGGACGGTCTGGCGTCCGGATGCGTGGCAATCTGCGCGCTGGTGTTTGTGATTCTGACGTACATCGTAGGCACGCAGGAGCTCGCCCACAAGCTCTTGTTTCCGCATGTACCCAAGAGCGGCGAGCTTGTCATCATGTGTGGGGCTATCTTCGGCGCATCTCTTGGCTTCCTATGGTACAACTGTCATCCGGCGCGGGTGTTTATGGGTGACACAGGCTCACTGCCCCTGGGTGGGTTGATCGGGTATGTAGCTGTCGTTACCAGGCAGGAGCTGATGCTCCTGATCGCGGGCGGGGTGTTCGTGACGGAAGCGGTTTCGGTCCTCATGCAGGTGGGCTATTACAAATGGTCAGGCGGTCGCCGACTCTTCCGCTGCGCTCCAATCCATCACCATTTTCACCTGGGCGGATGGAGCGAGCCGCAAACTGTCGTGCGCTTCTGGCTGCTTGCGGTGATGTTTGCGGCGTTGGCGTTGGCGACCACGAAGCTGCGCTGACGAATGCAGGCCCCGTGTTCCATGAAGTAGTGGAGTGGAAGTGGTGCAGCGGACGCTGAGCTGGAGCGCAATGGTGATTGAGGGGCATTACGTCAAGGACGGCGGCTCATGGACGACCTGAGGCGCAGGAACGCCGCTAGAGCGAGTAGTATCATCGTTGTCGCTGCCGCACTGATGGCGATCGGGGTAGTCATGATCGCCTCGGCCACCGCCCGTCTTGACCGGTCGATCTTCGCTGGCGCGATTTGGGACGGCGTGTTCGCCCGCCAGGTTGTGTTCGTCTTCATAGGCTTGGCGATCATCGTCCTCGCGAGGTACGCGGGCGCCTACGTGCTCGCACGACCAGCACTGCGAGATCGGGCAGCCCGGCTGTTCTATGTCCTGGTGTTGATCGGGCTTGTGGCAGCTCTTGCACCGTCGATCGGCTCACCCCATCGTGGCTCATATCGCTGGCTGCGTTTGACTCCGCTAGGTCACGGTATCGGCTTTCAACCCTCCGAGTTCGCCAAGCTCGCCGTTGTGGGGTTGCTGGCGGCACTTCTCGCAGATCGCAACGTGGACCCGCGCCGATGGCGCCGAGGTTTCCTCCGCGCTGCGTGCGTCGTGGGACTGTGCTGTGCGCTGGTGGGCAAGGAGGACTTCGGGACGGCAGTACTCCTCGCGCTGGTCGGTACGCTTTGTCTGTTCGTAGGGGGTGCTAGGCTGCGCCACCTCCTCGCGTTCACGACGCTGGGCCTGTGCCTCTTTGCCGCTCTGTTGGTCGCCGCACCATACCGTCTAGGGCGGCTAACGGCGTACCGCGACATATGGTCAGATCCGCAAGGTGCCGGTTACCAGCCTATCCAGTCGCTGACCGCCATTGCTGAGGGCGGATGGTCCGGTGTCGGGCTCGGCGGAGGCGTACAGAAATACGGGTACCTCCCCGACAGTCATTCCGATTTCATCTTCTCGATCATCTGCGAGGAGACCGGCTTTCTGGGGGGTGCTCTAGTAATCGGCCTGTACGTAACCATCGTCTGGCTCGGTCTGTGTACGATGTGGGCAGCCCGAAACTCGTTCGAGCGGATTCTGGCGTTCGGTATTACAGCAACGCTGTCGATACAGGCGGCGCTCAACGTTGCAGTTGCCACCGTTGCGGCGCCGACGACGGGGATATCTCTACCGCTGATCTCCGCGGGAGGTAGCGGGGTGGTAAGCTTCTGCCTGTCGCTTGGGATACTTGCTTCTGTCGCGGATCGGGGGCGGTGTGCTCCCCTCGCTGCGGCACCGTCACGCAATAGGCCCCACAGCACAGCGAGGCGATCAACGCAGCGAGGCGCCCTCTCATGGTGATAGAAGCCGCTGCCAGGTCAAGACCTACGTTCTACGTAGCCGGTGGAGGAACTGGTGGGCATCTGTACCCCGCGCTGGCCGTTGCCGACGCCCTGCGCAGGCTCCTCCCTGAAGTGCGGTTCGTGTTCTTTGCGACACAGCGCGCCTTGGACGAGCGGATCGTAAGGCAGGCGAACTGGGAGCTCATCAGGCAGGCGCTGCCCCGACAGCGAGGTGCGGCGTGGAACTGGCCGGGCGCCGTACGCACGTACCGCCTGGCAAGGCGAGCATGCCGGGACCGGCTCGCAAATGACCGGGTAATCACCGTGATCGGCACTGGCGGATTCGCTTCGGTGCCCGTGGTGTGTGAGGCACATCGCGCCGGAGTGCCCTCGGTGTTGCTCAACCCCGATGCACTGCCGGGCAAGGCCAACCGCGCCTTGGCGGCAATCGCGGACGTCGTCTTCGCACAATGGGACGAGACCGCCGAGCGCCTACCACAGGCACTTGGGGTAAAGGTGTGTGGGTGCGCGATCCGCTCGCAGTTCAGGCAGGCGGACAGGCTTAAAGGGCTCCAACGCTTTGGACTCGACCCGCGCCGCAAGACACTACTGGTCACTGGCGCGTCGCAAGGTGCCCGGACGATCAACGAGGCCGTCGTAGCGACCCTCGGTCACCTTGAGTCGCGTCTTGACTGGCAGGTCCTGCATCTGACCGGCGAAGCAGACTTCGAGACCGTAGCTAGCGCCTCCCGGCAAATGGCCCTGCCATACCGCGTGGAGCGGTTTACTGAGCACATGGCCGACGCGCTGGGCGCCGCAGATTTGGTTGTGTCGCGCGCCGGTGCCTCCACCTTGGCGGAGATCACCGCGGTGGGCCGCGCGTCCATTCTCATGCCCTACCCGCATGATCGTGGCCGCCATCAGCTTGCCAACGCACGCTGTCTGGAGCGTCAAGGTGCATGCCTGATTGTGCACGACGCTATCGACGCTGCAATCAACGCTCCATTGCTTCGCCACGCTTTGGAGTTGCTTATGACGCGGGACGACCGCCGGTTGGCGATGGCGGCTGCCGCACGCAACCTTGGGCGCGCGCGGGCGGCCGAAGATATAGCCGAAAACATACTGGCGCTCGCCACCGCTCGCTCGGCGGCGTCGCGCTATGAATCTGTGAAGGAATTGTCCGGTTGGACCCGATGAAGCTTACACACCCATTCGAGGGCAAGGACGTCCAATGCGCTCTGCTGTAGAACGATCCAGGATCGGTACCCGCACGGCGGATTCTGAGTACGACGGTCGGCGAGTACACATGATCGGGATCGGCGGGTCGGGGATGAGCGCCGCCGCGCAAGTGCTTGTTGAGCTGGGTGCCATCGTCACCGGGTCGGACCTGACGTCCTTCCCCGGACTCGGGGAGTTGGTCAGTCGAGGAGTGCGTGTCTCGATCGGGCATGATGCGGGCTTCCTAGACGCACGCACTGATCTTGTGGTGATCAGTGCTGCCATACCGGAGTCCAATCCGGAGTTGGCCGGCGCCAGGCGGCGCGGATTACCCGTATTGAAGTACGCGCAGTTGTTGGGGGTACTCACGTCGGCGCGCCGCACGGTGGCCATCGCGGGCACACACGGCAAAACCACGACGACTGCTATGTGTGCTCACCTGCTTCGCAGCGCCGGTTTGGCCCCGTCGTTCATTTGCGGAGGGCGCTCGACTCAATTGGGTGGCGCCAGCGGGACGGGCGTCGGGTCACACTTTGTCGTTGAGTCCTGTGAATTCGACCGCTCTTTTCTGCATCTGCAGCCTCATTCGGCGGCGATCCTCAACGTCGAGTCGGATCACCTCGACTGTTTTCGCGACCTAACGGAGCTGATCGAGGCCTTCGGGCTCTTTGCCGCCAACGTCGCCAGCGACGGTCTACTCGTCTGCAACGCTCAGAGCACCGGTGCACGGCGCGCGGCGGGCCAAGCGGCGGCGCCGGTACAGACCTTCGCCATCGAGGCTGAGGCGGATTGGCAGGCGGTGGGTCTGCGCGAGGATCGGGGTCTGTTCTCGTTCGATGTGCTGTTCAGGGGCTCCGCGGTCCTGTCGACGAGCCTGGTGGTGCCGGGGCGTCACAATGTCGAAAACGCCCTCGCGGCGACAGCGCTGGCAGTGCATGCCGGCGCCAACCCCGTCAATACTGCTGAAGCCCTGTCACGCTTTTCGGGTGTAGATCGGCGGATGAGCTGGCGTGGGGCGGGCTCCGGCGTCAACATAATCGACGATTACGCCCATCATCCGACTGAGATCCGGGTGACGATAGAGGCTGCGCGGTCTCGATACCGCCCGCGGCGCACCTGGGTGGTGTTTCAGCCTCACCAATACGAGCGCACGCGTCACTTCCTCGACGCCTTCGCCAGCTCGCTCGCCGCTGCCGATGAGATCGTCGTACCTGACATCTACGGGGCGCGCGAGTCGTCCGGCGACAGCACGCACGTACGCGCCGAGGACCTCGTGTCACGCATCTGCGGGAGTGGCGGACGAGCGCGCTACGCCAGCACGCTCATGGAGGCCGCGGACCACGTTGCAAGTAACGTTTCAGCCGGCGATCTGGTACTCACCCTCGGCGCGGGGGACGTATGGAAGGTGGCAGATGAACTGGTGGAAAGAATTCGCTAGCGATATCGAACTGGACGCCCCGCTGAGCCGGCTTACGTGGTTCAAGCTCGGCGGCAATGCACGCTATCTGTTTCGCCCACGAAGCGTAGCGGAGCTGCGCGCCATGGTCACCCGTGCTTCCGATGAGCAGCTTCCGGTCAAAGTGCTCGGAGCGGGCGCCAACGTTCTAATAAGCGATGATGGGTTCGATGGAGTGGTTGTTCGCCTCGATCAGCCGGCGTTTCGCGATGTGAAGTGGCACAACGGTGCGGCAGATGCCGGCGGTGGGGTCGACGTCATGCCGCTGGCCAAGGAATGTTGCGCCCGGGGACTTGCCGGGCTGGAGTGCATGGCGGGCATACCCGCGACGGTGGGAGGTGCGGTGAAGACCAACGCCGGGGGGCGATTCGGCGATTTCGGGCATGTGGTGCGTGAGGTCGAGCTGCTGCTCCCTGACGGCACCGTGGAGACCTGGCCGCGACGGCGCATCGGATTCGGGTATCGGCGTACCTGCCTGCGGGATGAGATCGTGCTCTGCGCCCGCCTTGAGTTCTCCGAGCAGGATCCTGATTCCGTAAAGCGGACATACGACGAGTGCTTTGAGTACAAAACGAGCTCCCAGCCACTCAAGCAGAACAGTGCGGGGTGCATTTTCAAGAACCCGGAGGGGCAGTCAGCGGGGGCGCTGATAGACCGTGCCGGTCTTAAGGGAGTGGGCTGCGGGCGCGCCTATGTTTCAGATCTGCACGCCAACTTCATCGTTACGCACAAGGGCGCAACGGCGTCAGACGTCCTGCGGCTGGTCGATCTCATCCGAGAGAGGGTGTTCAAGCTGTCTGGCGCCCTGCTGGAACTTGAAGTTGAGGTGTGGTAACTGCCATGCCTTGTAGGACGAGTGACGCGACGATAATGACGGTTCCCGAAGCAGCGACTGCAGCCTCGTGCGGCCAGCAACGCGGGTTGGCCTTGCTTGACATCCTCGTGCTCGCTGGCGGGCCCGGTGCCGAGCGCGACGTCAGCCTGGCGAGCGGGCGGGCGGTACATGAAGCGTTGTCGCAGCGCGGGCATCGCACCATGCTGCGTGACATCAGTCCCTGCGATCTTTCCGCGTTGGACTCCCCGG